>DMJN01000065.1 GCA_003451715.1 Gammaproteobacteria bacterium
CACTGCCCGACTCTCGTTGCCCGGGGGATTTATCGTGTCTATACGAATCAGATCTTGCAGCCACGCCACCGACTCATCTTCGAGTGTCTGGGCAGATACCGGGTTGATAACCAGAGATAGGATGAATGCAAAAAGTAACTTGTGGCGCATTGGCTTGAACTCCTGTCGTGCGGATTGGGAACCAGGAATCTTCACTCAAGGGTTCAGAGGATCCCTAGCTTACTTCCCAGGTATGACCGCTGTGTAACAGCTCCTTGAGTGAGCCGGGCTTGCTGCGAGCCGTTTCTATTCGCTCGCGGTTATTTTCCGTAAAGGAAGTCTTATCTTCGCGGTACAGCACACCGACCGCAACAGGAAATTTCGGCCCCGCCATCGCCGCGAGTAGCTGGGCCTGCACCTTGTTGGCTTCATCGTGCACCAGAATCCTGTCCTCATTATCAGCTACCTCGATCACTTCGAGCGATAGGCTCTCGCGATTGAGATGAATTCCCTTCTCATTCTCCTGTCCGAACAGGATCGGTTGTCCATGTGCCAGCTCGACACGGAAATCCGGTGCCTGCTTCTTGTCTTTGAGCTGTTCGAAGATTCCGTCGTTATAGATTGGACAGTTCTGCAGGATTTCTATGAAAGCGGCTCCGTCATGGGCATATCCACGGGTTGCTATGGCAGATAAGTGCTTCGTCTCAGTATCGATAGATCTGGCCACAAATGTGCCACCTGACCCTAAAGCGACTGCGCAGGGAGACAGAGGCGAATCGGTGGAACCTTCCGGCGAAGAGGGGGAGCGTGTGCCTGGCTGAGAAGTGGGTGAATATTGGCCCTTGGTCAGTCCATAAATTTCATTATTAAACAGTAGAATCTGCAGGTTCACATTACGCCGAATCACATGCAGCATATGGTTACCACCAATGCTGAAGCCGTCGCCGTCGCCGCTAACAACCCATACATCGAGTTCCGGGTTAGCCAGCTTGATGCCCGTTGCAATCGCTGGCGCTCGTCCGTGTATGGTGTGAAACCCATAGGTATTCATGTAGTACGGAAAGCGCGAGGAGCAACCAATACCGGAGACAAACACCTGGTTTTCTCGTGGCCGCTGCAGCTGTGGCATCAGCTTCTGAATGGTTTTGAGAATCGCATAGTCTCCACAGCCAGGACACCAGCGCACTTCCTGATCGGTGGCAAAGTCTTTCAGTGTGAGTACGGGCAGCTGCTTGTTCATGAAGCGCTCCCGGATTCGCCAGCTTCGAGATCGGCAAGCTTCTTGTGAATCGCGGCGAGGATCTCACCAATCTTGAAGGGCTGACCCGCTACCTTGTTAACGCCCTCGGCATCGATCAGGAATTCGGAACGAATAAGCCGGATGAACTGACCAGTATTCATCTCTGGAATCAGTACCGCCTCAAATCTCCGCAGTAATTCACCCAGGTTACTCGGCAATGGCGAGAGATACCTGACCTGAATGTGGGACACGTCCAGCCCCTCCCCACAGGCGCGTTTTACGGCCTGATGAATGGCGCCGAAGGTCGAGCCCCAACCTACTACCGCCAGTCTGCCGGAGTCGTTGCCGAAGCAGACTTCCTGCAAGGGAATATCATCCGCGATGCCGGCTATCTTGGCAGCCCGCAGTTCCGTCATCTTCTGATGATTGGCCGGATCATAGGAAATATCGCCAGTCTCAAAGTTGCGTTCTATGCCACCGATACGGTGTTCGGTTCCTGTTGTGCCAGGCTTGGCCCATACCCGGGCCAGCGTCTTGTCATCTCGCAGAGAAGGTTTGAAGTCTTTAGCATCAGTATGGTGACTGACCGGAAATGGCTGCAGGGAATCAACATCGGGTATCCGCCAGGGCTCGGCAGCATTAGCCAAATAGCCATCGGACAGCAACATCACCGGCGTCATGTATTTGGTGGCAATCCTCACAGCTTCTATGGCCACTTCGAAACAATCGACGGAAGTGGTGGAGGCGATGACTGGCATGGGTGTATCGCTGTGTCTGCCATACAGTGCCATATTGAAATCGGATTGCTCGGTCTTGGTTGGGAGGCCGGTGGAAGGACCCCCGCGCTGCGTGTTCACAATGACCAGCGGCAATTCCGTAGCTGCAGCCAGTGCAATGCCTTCTTGTTTCAGCGCGATTCCAGGTCCTGAACTGGAAGTCACGCCAAGCGACCCGGCAAATGACGCACCCGTGGCCGCACACACGGCGGCAATTTCGTCTTCGGCTTGAAACGTATTGACACGAAACTGCTTACGGTTGACCATTTCGTGTAATAGATTGGAAGCCGGCGTAATGGGATAGGATGCAAATAGCAGGTTAATATCTGCCAACTCCGATCCTGCAATCAAGCCCCAGGCCAGTGCTGTCGTGCCCGTGACATTCCTATAGGTGCCAGGTGCCACTTTCGCCTTGGGAACTTTATACAGATGAATTCCAGCCGGTAACTCGGCAGTCTCACCGTAGGCATGTCCGGCATTTAACGCGACGACATTGGCATCGGCTATCTCCGGCATGTCGGCAAATTTGGCCTTCAGATTCTCGATGGTGGGCACGCGGTCGCGATCGAACAACCACATCACCAGGCCCAGCGTCCACATGTTCTTGCACCGCAGGGCCGCCTTATGGCTGAGACCGAATGGCTCTACTGCAGCTAGAACCTGCTTGGAAATGTTGATTGAGAGAATGCGAAAGGCATCCAATGATCCATCTTCCAAGGGACTATTTTTGTACTTTGCCTTGGTGAGGTTCTTGGCGGTGAAGGCGCCGCTATCGGCGATGATCAACCCACCATCGATGAGGTTCGCGATATTGGTCAGCAGCGCTGCCGGGTTCATTGCTACCAGCACATCCAGGGCATCGCCTGCGGTGGTGACATCTTCGGCACCGAAGTAGATCTGGAAGGCTGAGACTCCGAAGGTGGCACCCACCGGCGCGCGTATCTCGGCAGGGAAATCCGGGAAGGTGGACAGGTCATTACCATACAGTGCTGTGGCCTCGGTAAAATTAGCACCGGTTAGCTGCATACCATCACCGGAATCGCCAGCGAAACGCACCACCACATCGACAACTTCTTTCTCGTCGAGGTGATGTTCGCCCAGTTTTTCTTCGGCCAGTTCCATAGTCAATATTTAGAACAGTGTTATGCAAAACACCCGCTATTTGTAGGTGTACCTGCCAGCGGGTTAGAAGGAGCCGGATTCTACCAGATATAGGGAGTCGGGTCCTGTTAAGGACCCGCTGATTTGAGTTATTGCTTGATGAACTTGCGAATGATCCGACCTTCGCCACCCTGGCCACCGGTCACTTCGCCGGTATAGACATTGCCATCGGCATCTACAACGACACCCTCCGGCTCTGATCCTTCGATAAAACCCATGACTTCACCGCTGGCAGCACTGCCGTAGGTTACGCGGCGCAGCTTTTCGTAATCGGCAACGAAGAGCATGTCATTCTGGTCGATAAACATACCACTGGGCCGGCCGAACTGATCCCACTCATCCAGATACTCGCCGTCCTGGCTAAAGATCTGGATACGTTCATTGGAACGGTCGCCTACCATAACCCGGCCTCGACTATCGATGACGATGGTGTGAGGCACATTCAGCTCTCCCTGTCCGGCACCCTTGGTACCCCACTCCATGAGGTAGCGGCCGTTCTTGTCGAACTTGACGATACGATTATTCCAGTGACCGTCAGCAACGAAGAAGGTGCCGTCGCTTGCCTGGGCAACATCGGTGGGTCCATTGAAGGTGTTCGGACTGGTGCCGATAAAACCACGCGCGCCCAATCGCAATAATATCCTGCCGTCGGTATCGATCTTGGTGATCGTGTGTCCAGCCTCTCTATTATAGTCGGTGCCCCAGATGCTGCCCTCCGGTGTCACTCGGAAACCGTGCGGGGTGACGACCCAGTCAGTACTGCCGAACGAGTCAACCAGGTTTCCTTCCTGATCGAACTTCAACACCGGTGGGTCTGCCCGGTGAAAAGCGTAGATGAAGCCCTGCTGGTCAATAGTGACATTGGGCACCTGCCCCCACTCGATACCATCCGGCAAGGGTTTCGGCCAGTCCGGATCCATTACGTACTCCTGTCCAAAGCCAGGGCTAAGCAATAGAAAACTTGCTATCAGGACGGGAATAAACCTACTCGCGAATTTTCGTACTCGGTTAATCATGTTGGAGAACCATCGCTGTAATTATCAGGAATTTCCATGCTTACATGGAAATTCAGGTGAATCAACCGCTTCGAAGCAGACACTATAAATAGAAGAAAGAATGCGAAGGTAACCCACACCCACTGCGTATAAGTTAATGAACCATCTTGATATGCAGGAGATATAAGATGCAAAAACTAACTTTGCTTGCCGGCCTGGGAATCCTCGGAATCTCAAGGTCTTTACTGGCTGCCGATGATGCCGGCAGCAGCCCGAATAACTTGGAGACTCTGGATACAAACGGAGATGGCGTAATCAGCTTCGTGGAATTTCAGGAGAGCGACCGGGACGATATGTTGTCTCAGATCGATACCGACCAGAATGGCGTATTGACGATTGATGAATTTTTGAACGCCCGGCCGGCCCCAGGCCCACGTCGTGGCAATCGCGGTGGACCACCAGGGCAGCAGGGTAATCTACTTGATGACAATGGCGATCCGAGCGAGATCGACGAACGCCGTGCCCGGATGCGTGAAATGATGACGCAACGCGCCACCGAGCGCTTCAATGAAATGGATGTGGACGGGGATGAAATTGTGACGCTGACTGAATTTCAGGAAGCCAACTTCGAGATGATGGATCGCGATGGCGACGGTGTATTGAGCGGGGATGAACTACGCAGACCGCGTCGTGGCGGCCCTGGCGCCCGTGGTCCAGGAGGACGAGGTGGCCCGGGAGGACGAGGTGGTCCTGGCGGAGGTAGACCTGACAGAGGCAGTGGAGGACAATCACAACAAATCTAGCGAACGAAAGGATTGATTAAAGAGCGTAATGACTGATGAAGAGTTGATGCTGGCAGTATGCGATGGTGATCAATCCGCTTATCAGATTATTGTTAAACAGCACCTGAACTCCATTAGTCATTATGCTTACCGAATGCTCGGCAACCAGAAGGATACGGAGGACATTACCCAGGAGACTTTCTTAAAGCTGTGGGTCAACGCCGGAAAATGGCAGCCAGAGAAATCAAAACTCTCCACGTGGCTACATCGCATAACCCACAACCTGTGTATCGATTATCTGCGTAAACACAGCAGGATGCAGACACAGGAAGACATTGAAAACGAAGTCGATGCCGCGCTGATCGAGAAGGGGGGCGATGACGGGGACGATGTAACACAACAACAATTAGCGAAATTAGATCAGGCAATAGGGAGACTTCCGGAAAATCAACGTAGTGCGCTGATGCTTTGTCACTACTCCGGATTCTCTAACAAGGAAGCCGCTGCTATCATGAACCTGTCCGTCAAGGCACTGGAATCATCGATAGCCAGAGCAAAACGCTCGCTGCGAAAGGAAATGAGTGAAAACGACAATGCGCAGTAGCAAGCAAGCGCAATCAAGACTGGCACTGACAATGACGACAACGATGACACTAGAAGAATTTTCCACGCTGGTGGATATCCATGGCTCGAACATCGAGAATTGGCCACCTGCACTCCGCAAAGTCGGCAAAACACTTTTGGAGAACAGTGATCGGGCCAGGATTTTGCGTACAGCCCAGCGACGCCTGGAGCAGCAACTGGACCAGATTACAGTTCCTGAATTCACCGGTCTGCAAGCCAGAATCCTGAACCAGCAGCTACCGCCTCGAAACGGTTCCCTGCTGGACAAGTTGCTGGATTGGTTAATTCCAGCCGGAGGAATTACCGCGCAACTCTGGCGACCCGCCATGGTCGCCTGCCTGCCGCTGGTGTTCGGAATCGTGTTGGGCAATTATTACAGCTTCGGTGTTGGTCTCGAGTTCAGTGAAGTTGAATACTGGGAAGATGAACTGGCCATGCTCTCGCTAAGCGACTACTCAGAGAGTATTTTCTGATCATGAGTAGGAACAAACTAATACTCATCGCCCTGCTCGCCTCTATTGCGATTAACCTGGTGTTCGTCGGTGGCATCGGTTACCGCACGTCAAGTGTTCGCGAGAGCTTACCACGACCTTTTCCACCGAATATCGGTTGGGTTGTACGCGATCTCAGTGAGGAACGGCGTGCCGAACTGGAACCCCTGTTGGAGCAGAGCTACCAGGAGATTCGACCGATGCGGCGGGAGATGTTTGAGGCTCAACGACGGGTCAATGAATTGATGGCTTCGACTGATTTCGGCAGTGCCGCGCTGGAACAGGCGTTCACCGAGCTGCGAACAGTCAATGATCGTTATCAGACACTTTCCCATCAACAGACTATCAGCCTGTTAGGTGAGCTGACCGAGGCAGAGCGCCAGATGGCACAGGAATTTGTGCAACGCCGTGGACCACGCGGACGGGATGGCCGACCTGGTTTTGGCGGCCCGGGTGGTCGTGGCGGGCCTCCCGGCGGCCCTGGACGCCCACCGTTTCTCCCCGGCTCAGTAGAGCCCAATCCCCCACCACCCGGTGATCCAGTTCAGTGAGAGAAGAATAGGGACCACTCACGGTTCTACAGTTCGTAGAATCTGGACGTAAGCTGGCATTAGCGTTTATGCTGCGCTCTGCATAAACGTATTACTGACTGCCGAGATCATCATGACTGCCCGTTTTAGATCCTTACTGGTCCTACTCACGCTAGTACTTGTTTCCTGTAACCAGGAAGACGTAGAAACCTCAGGCATAGCGCGCCTGCCTACAGACACCGCCGCCTCCGAAACCGCTGAAATAGAGGCGACACTACACAGGCACACCGAAGTGCTGTCATCCGATGCTTACGAGGGGCGCGCACCAGCCACTCCTGGTGAAGAGAAAACCATTGCCTATCTACAGGCAGAATTCGAGAAACTGGGCGTCGGTCCAGGCAATGGTGATTCCTATTTTCAAGCCGTGGCTGTGACCGAACTGACAACCTCGAGCGATACATTTCTCTATCTGCTAGGCAGCGACTATACGGCCACCCTCAACTACGGCGAAGAAATGATGGTTGGCAGCCAACAGCAGCTTCCCTTCGTCACCGTACAGGGTAGTGATGTCGTGTTTGTTGGCTACGGCATCGTGGCCCCGGAGCGTAACTGGAACGACTATGCCGGCATCGACGTGACCGACAAAACGGTGGTTATTCTGGTGAACGACCCGGGTTATGCCACCCAGGATGCCTCCCTGTTTAATGGCAACGCCATGACCTATTACGGGCGCTGGACCTATAAATATGAAGAAGCCGCACGGCAGGGAGCCGCTGCCGCATTAATCGTGCATGAAACCGGTCCGGCCGGTTATGGCTGGGAAGTGGTGAGCAACAGTTGGTCCGGCCCACAAATTGGTCTGCAGGCGGCGGACCTCAATGGCAGTCGGGTGGAGATCGAAGGTTGGTTAACCCTGGAGTCTGCCGAGGCCCTGTTTGACGGCGCCGGGCTCGATTACAGGCAATTGAAAGCATCCGCCGCGAACCCCGGATTCACGGCAGTCCCCCTAGCAGACATAAAGGCCAGGGTTAGCATCGAGAATTCGGTGCGCACTTCCGTATCACAAAACGTCGTGGCCACCATACCCGGCACGACGCGGCCCGACGAAGCCATCATCTATACCGCGCACTGGGATCATCTGGGTGTGAACCCGGAACTGGCAGGCGACAACATCTACAATGGCGCCGCCGATAATGCCACCGGCACAGCGGGCTTGTTGGCGCTTGCGAAATTGCACTCACAAGCCCCTCCACCGGAGCGCAGCATCGTATTCCTGGCGGTGACTGCCGAAGAATCAGGACTACTGGGTTCGCAGTGGTATGCCGAAAATCCTATTTATCCAATTCCCAGCACGGTTGCAAATATCAACATGGACAATTTGAATACAACTGGCCCTACCCATGATGTAGTAGTAGTAGGCGCCAACAGCAGTGAATTGGAGCTCTACCTCGAGGAGGCCGCCGCCGCACAGGGAAGATATTTGGAAGCCGAACCGAATCCGGAACGCGGTTCTTACTACCGGTCTGATCATTTCAATTTTGCCAGAGTAGGCGTCCCGGCACTCTATGCAGAATCAGGCGAGGACAATGTCGAGTTTGGCAAAGAGTATGGTGCCATACAGGCACAGGACTACACCGACAATCGTTATCACGCGCCTTCCGATGAATACGATCCCGAATGGAATCTCGGTGGTGCCGCTCAGGATATTCTGTTGTATTTCGATATTGCACAGAAACTCAGCGAGGAAACCTCGTTCCCGCAGTGGTTCGAGGGAAATGAGTTTAAGGGAATTCGGGATATGTCCAGAACTTTACGGGTGGGCGACTAAGGGGACACCCTTAACGGCCTATGCTCCCATTCTCCAGATTTCACTTTCATCAAGCGAACGTTCTCTGTGCATCAAGATCCAGTCGGAATGCTCATCGAGTGCTGATTGACCGAGCGCGGATAGAATCTGGCGTTTCTCATCGGAACTGGTGACCGCCGACAGCCTCCTGTGGGCATTATCGAAGATCCGCAACATGAACTCATATTGCTTGATAAGCTCCTTGGTAGCAGTGGCGTAGCTATAGCCTTCCCGTACCGCATAAACCAGAAGTGTCGATCCCATGACGAATATTAAGACGCTTTCCCAGAGATCAGTTAGCATCGATCCGAACAGCAGGAAGATGAATACCGTTGATACACTGGTCAGTAGACTTAGCCAGCCCAACTTCTCAGTATTTGCATGATGCCGTATGCGTTCATGAGCCTTGACCCGAAAGTAACCGAGCTGACCCTGATCAGGCCCTCCAATCCATTCCCGGAGCGTGTATTCCACTCCAGCGGGATCCAGATAGGGTGCAGCATCACAGCGTATGCCTGCCACCCTCATTACATTTCTTATCCAGCCAAACTCAGGATTTTGAGTCTGCAGAAAACTATCATGAGCGAATTTCCATTTATTCTCGGCGGTAACGCCGACCGCCGCCCAATAGAACTGCACTCTTAATCCCTCAGCCAGAGTCCGGCAGTCCAGATACTTCCTCTGCCAGGCGCCCTTGTTTGCCACATACTGAGCTGCCACCGCAAATGCAAAAAATCCCAGAAAAGCAAAAAGCAACAATTGTACGGACTCTATATCCGAATAGAGAATAAACATGAGTCCCATCAGAAACGCCACCCAATGAGTAATCAGCAAGGTACGCAAGGTTTTTTTCTGATAGTAAATGGCCAGCCAGTCAGCAATGCAATAGAGGTGATTGATTCTGGCAGCTCCGACAGCCAATTCCGCTGGCTCTTCGTCGGTAAGCAGCGACAATTTTTCCGTTTCAATACTGTCCGCGAATTTAATTGCATCGGCGCTGAATTCCGAACTTCTCTGAAATATCAATTCGTGCTGTGCCGGTAGTGTCTTCGAGCGTGGTGTTTTTTCGTCTTTGGTGTACCAACACCAATCCAAAGGATCAATCTCAGGATGTGGTTCGTATCCTACTTTATTTCTTGAGCAGGGAATGTGAAACACAAGATCACTCTCGTCATCTACCAACATCTGCTGAGAAACCCCTGTTTTCGGCGTCAATCCCCGCATCACATCATCATGATGAAACTTCACGACCTGAGCCGCACCACCCATCTTGTCTGATTTATAGCCATCCCAGATTGCCAATAAAATGTGGCAATGAGAACAAAGAAACGCTCCTAGTCGAGTGTAGGGAAAGGCTGCTTCCCATTCGTCCTGGTGGATATCATCAGGTTTTGCTGGAAAATTTTCTGATAACTCGAATACATCGGTGGCTTTGCTTAGTACCTGTTCAAAATGCTCTCTGCCCTGCTTCGATTTGAAGTCATCAAGATAGTCTTGTTTTGACTTTGGCAGAGGCACCACTAAATCAAGGTCGAGCTCCAGTGCTACCTCTGCTACGAGCATGTCCGCACCTTCGGCGAGCGGCGAAAGAATTGTCAAGCTGCTGTAGGGGTATTTTTCACAGAGCTCCTCGAACAGACTCTTCACTCTAGCCCGAATTTGCGGAACTTCATCTGCAACAAGCTCACGGTGCCCGGTTACGGCAACCACCAGCGGGAGCGCATAGCCCACGGTTGATTTGCTCACCCCTGCCGTTTCATCTGTTGCTGCCATAAAAATTCATTCTAAGCTGATCGAGTCTGACTAATCGATTCGCAGTCCCCGCGGTGTCCTGCCCTCCGGGAGTGGTGCCGACAGCATGAATAGGAGCTTCTTTTCCATGGCTCCTTCGATTCTTCTCATTTGAGTTTGATCAGCCGATCTTTCGATTCAACCAATCGACTATTACCCGGTTTACTTCATCCGGTTGTTCCTGCTGTGTCCAGTGACCACTGTCCATTACCGTGTGTTTTTCCAGGTCACTGATAAAGTCTTCCATGCCGTCGGCCGAAGACGGTGGCAGGATCACATCGTTCTCCGCACCTATATAGAGGCTGGGCACTTCGATGCGTGATGGCGTGTCGGCCATTATCGCCCCCATACGCGGGCTGGCGCGGTACCAGTTCAAACCCCCGGTAAAGCCGGTGGTCTCAAACGTCTCGGTAAAATAAGCCATGACCTCTTCGGACATGAACGGTTCACCGGGTGGATTGTCACGCTGCAGCATTGTCAGCAGATCCATCTGCCGTTCCGCCGAGTCCTCCGGCAGACGAGCAAAACTCTCCCTATCCCAGATACCTCCTCGGGAAAGGAAGAAATCAAAGGTCTTCCTGACATCCGCCTCGAGAATCGGCTCGGCCCGACCCGTTGGTATGAACGTACCGAAATAGTAATTTGGTGTCATAACAATCAATGACGGTTCACTGTCCGTTACCGGCGGCAAGTCAGCAGGACGTCCGGCGGAGGTATTCAGGCCGATGATGCCGAGACAGCGATCC
>DMJN01000341.1 GCA_003451715.1 Gammaproteobacteria bacterium
GATGCCCTGTCCGATACGATTGGGACCTCCACCGAGCACCATAATCTTCTGCCGGTCCGTAGGATTCGCTTCACACTCTTCTTCATAGGTGGAATACATGTAGGCGGTGGAGGAGACGAATTCGGCTGCACAGGTATCGACCCGTTTGAATACCGGCCGTATACCCAGCGCTTGTCGGGTCTGCTGTACTTCCAGTTCCGTAACACCGAGCAGTTGTGCCAGGCGTTGATCGGAGAAGCCCTTGCGTTTGAGTCGAAACAGGCTGACCTTATCCAGCTCTGCAAGCTGCTGTTGTTCGAGTTTCAATTCGATTTCAACCAGGTCCTTAATTTGCACGAGAAACCAGGGATCGATGCCGGTCAGATCGTAGACAGTGTTGATAGACCAGTCCTGGCGAAAGGCATCCGCCACGTACCAGATGCGCTGCGCACCGGGCTCGGTGAGTTCTCGTGTGAGCACTTCCCTGGCGTTGCTCAGTTCGCTATCCAGCACCGGATCGAATCCACACTTGTCGACCTCCAACCCTCGCAATGCCTTCTGCACGGACTCCTGAAACGTACGGCCAATAGCCATTACTTCGCCGACGGATTTCATCTGGGTGGTAATACGGTCGTTAGCCTCAGGGAATTTCTCGAAGGTAAAGCGGGGAATCTTGGTGACCACGTAATCGATTGTGGGCTCAAAAGAAGCCGGCGTTACGCCACCGGTAATCTCGTTGCGAAGCTCATCGAGCGTGAAGCCGATGGCGAGTTTGGCTGCCACCCGGGCAATCGGAAATCCGGTTGCCTTGGAGGCGAGTGCCGAAGAACGCGACACGCGGGGATTCATTTCAATAATCACCAGCCGGCCGTTATCCGGGTTGATCGCAAACTGCACATTGGAGCCGCCGGTCTCTACACCAATCTCCCGAAGCACAGCAATGGCAGCATTACGCAGGATCTGATATTCCTTGTCTGTGAGAGTCTGGGCGGGAGCGACGGTAATCGAATCACCGGTGTGCACACCCATGGCGTCAATATTTTCGATCGAGCAGACGATGATGCAGTTATCGTTCTTATCACGCACGACTTCTAACTCGAACTCTTTCCAACCGATGAGTGACTCATCGATTAGCAGTTCGGTAGTGGGCGAAAGTTCCAGTCCCCGCGCACAGATTTCGTCGAACTCTTCCTTGTTGTAGGCGATACCGCCGCCGCTGCCTCCGAGAGTAAATGACGGCCTGATAATGCAGGGAAAGCCAATCTTCTCCAGTGCCTCGTGAGCCTGATCCAGGTTATGCGCCATGCCATGACGAGGTGTCTCGAGACCAATAGACGTCATTGCGTTGTCGAATAACTCCCGGTCCTCTGCCTTGTCGATAGCATTGCAGCTGGCACCGATCAATTCGACATCGTACTTGTCCAGCACACCATGTCGGTTCAAGTCCAGGGCACAGTTCAGCGCAGTCTGGCCACCCATGGTGGGCAGAATCGCATCGGGTCTTTCCTTTTCAATTATCTTTTCGACGATCGCCCATTTGACTGGCTCGATATAGGTTGCATCCGCCAGGGCGGGGTCGGTCATGATTGTGGCCGGGTTGGAGTTCACCAGGATCACCCGGTAACCTTCTTCCTTGAGTGCCTGACAGGCCTGGGCTCCCGAGTAATCGAATTCACAGGCCTGGCCAATAATTATAGGACCTGCCCCGAGGATTAGTACGCTGTTTATGTCGCTTCTACTTGGCATGGTTTATCAACTGCCGGCCGCGTTGGCACTGTTCTGATTAGTGGACTGGTTGTTGGCCAGGGAGTTGCTGCGGGATTCCATCAGTTCCATAAAATGATCGAACAACGGGGCGACATCATGTGGTCCGGGACTTGCCTCAGGGTGCCCCTGAAATCCAAAGGCGGGTTTATCGCTGCGTTCAATACCCTGTAAAGAGCCGTCAAAAAGTGACACATGGGTTGCCTTGAGGTTATCGGTCAGACTGTCGGAATCGACGGCGAAGCCGTGGTTCTGACTGGTAATCAGGACGCTTCCGTCGCTCAGATTCTGCACGGGGTGATTAGCGCCATGATGACCCAATTGCATCTTGATAGTGTTGACCCCACAGGCCAATGCGAGTAGCTGACAACCCAGACAAATTCCGAAAGTGGGGATACCCCGCTCGAGAATCCCGGTAATCGCTGTAATCGCATAGTCACAGGGTTCCGGATCACCCGGGCCGTTTGATAAAAATACCCCGTCCGGTTGCAACGCCAGCACATCGGCGGCAGTGGTCTCGGCCGGTACTACGGTGACTTCACAACCCCGCGCCACCAGTATGCGTAAAATGTTGCGCTTGACACCAAAATCGTAGGCCACCACTTTGAACCGGGCGGGCGGAGCGGATTGGTATCCAGCCACAATATCCCAGACACTCTCGGTCCAATCGTAACGCTGGCTGACGCTCACAACTTTGGCCAGATCCATTCCCTTGAGCCCGGGAAATTGCCTGGCCAGTTCGACAGCCCCTGCCTCACCTTCTCTTGCAAGTGCCTCGCCGGAAATCAGACAACCATTCAAGGATCCTTTGTCTCTCAGTAATCGAGTCAATCGGCGCGTATCGATTTCAGCGATAGCGACGACATTGCGTTCCTGCAAGAATTCATCGAGAGTCTGCTGGTTGCGCCAGCTACTTGCCAGTAGAGGCAAATCTCTAATTACCAATCCGGATGCCCAGACTTTTTCCGATTCGTTATCCTCGACGTTGGTTCCCGTATTACCAATATGGGGGTAGGTCAGGGTGATGATTTGCTGTGCATAGGAAGGATCGGTAAGAATTTCCTGATAGCCTGTCATCGAAGTGTTAAAAACAACTTCGCCACTGGAACTCCCTTGTGCCCCTATTGCAGTACCTCCGAAAATACTGCCATCTTCTAACGCCAGTACAGCTGATCCGGCCACTTAATCTCCTAGATTTATCAATAATCGTTAATTCGTCTTGCAGCCAAAAAAAAGCGGAATGAAGACTCGCTTCATTCCGCTTTTTTACCTAATTCTTTACAATTCTTTGAGGTCTCAGCATTCGACATACTGAGCGGGTATGATATAAAAAATGACCGAGTCTTGTCTATGTAGATCTGCAGTATATCGTGGATCAATGGGATCAGGATCAATGAGGTCAGGGACGTTTGATCCTACTGCCATAACGTAACGCAAAAAAGCCGATCCCTACCAGTCAACCGCAGACCAATCGAACTAAGGGATCAAACATCCCTGACCCCATTGATTCCGAGTACTTCCTGCATCGAGTAGATTCCATTGTCCTGTTTGGCGATCCAACTCGCCGCACGCACGGCGCCGTTGGCAAATGTCATGCGACTGCTGGCACGATGGCTTATCTCCACACGCTCACCCAGACCAGCAAAGCAAACCGTGTGATCCCCAACGATGTCACCAGCTCTCACCGTCGCGAAGCCGATAGTCTTACGATCTCTTTCATCGCCAATACCCTCTCGACCGTAAACGGCAACTTCATTCAAGTCTCGACCGAGGGTTTCGGCCACAATCTCTCCCATTTTTAGAGCCGTTCCCGAAGGTGCGTCTTTCTTGTAGCGATGATGCGCCTCACTAATTTCGATATCCACGCTATCTCCAAGCACACTGGCCGCCTGCTTTAACAGTGCAAAACAGAGATTCACACCAACACTCATATTGGGCGCATGCACGATGGCTAGAGAATTACCGGCATCGATAATGGTCTGACGCTGAGAATCAGAAAACCCGGTTGTGCCAATCACCATCGCTTTGCCATGCTCACGGCAGATTTCGAGGTGATTCAGCGTAGCATCGGGAGCGGTAAAATCGATAAGCACATCGAAGTAAGCCGCCGCGGCATTCAGGTCGGAGCCAGTCTCCACACCATTGGCTACGCCCATTGCCAGCAGACCGGCATCGACACCCAGGCAGGGATCATCTGCTTCCACCGTAGCCACGCTCACTTCGGTATCTGTCTCTGATCTACTCACTGCCTCAACCAGAGATCTGCCCATGCGTCCAGCTGCTCCGGCTATTGCCACTCTGACCATAGCTCTGTTCCTTTGCATTAATTCTGCGGGATTAAAAGTTGCGGCAAGTATACAGGGGGAAATCCCTGAGCTGAAAGTTCTGATAGTGCCTTTTCAATACCACCGAATGTCCAGCTCGAGCCGTGGGAAGTCCGCAGGGAGTCTCTGAACAAGTATTCAACCGCCCTATACTATGGAGCATCCCTAGTATTACTTGATGCTACAGGGCATTTTAGGCACACTCTTTGCCGGAGGGACCTTCCAAGAACTCTCTATCGAGCACTTGGTCCGTTTTCCTGCAAATCTGTCCTTCCTTTTTGCCCAAACTGAATAATAATGAGCGACAGCCCGGTCATACACGGTAGTACCAAGCAGCAACGCTACGAGACACTGGTAGTGGCGCTGTATCAAGACGTCTACAGGTATGCCTTCTGGCTCTGCAAGAATCAGCCAATGGCGGAGGATCTGGTACAGGAGACTTTCCTGCGGGCCTGGCGCTCGCTGGACAGCCTGCGGAATGACAAGGCGGTGAAAGCCTGGTTATTCACCATACTGCGCAGGGAAAATGCCCGGCAGTATAACGCTACCGGCCGGAGCTGGTAGATATAGAGGGGCAGTCTGTCGCCGAGAGTGGCGAGAACGAGCCCGACGCTAGAATGGATCGCGAGCTTCTGCACAATGCGATTAATCGACTCGATAGCGATTATCGAGAGCCCTTGTTACTGCAGGTAATCGGAGGATTTAGCGGGAAAGAGATCGCTGAAATTCTCGACCTGAATAACAACACAGTCATGACCAGACTATTTCGCGCCAGGAACAAATTGAAACAGGAATTTGAGCTGGACGCCGATGAACTAGAAGATTAATTCGAATATGAGTTTTCGCAGATGGATGAATTAGAATTTCGTAAACGGCTATACGCCAATCCCAATACCCCCGACCAGGAATTGCTGGATGCGGCGCAGAACAACCCTGAGCTCCAGAAAATTCTTGATGAAACCCAAGAATTAGAAGCCGATGTAACTCAGCTGCTTAGCAGTGTTACGGTTCCCCAGGGGCTGAGAGATCAGCTGCTGAATATTCCTTCCCAGCCTGAATCTGAAGCTACAACCACCGTGTTTCCCGACCAGGCCCCTGCCAACTCAAGCTATTTCCAGTATTTCGCCGTTGCTGCCACTTTATTGTTAGCAGTGGGTGTTACTTTTTCCCTGGTGTTCAACTCAGGACCATCAAACGCAGAAATCGCATTCGGGAACGAGGTAATTCAGCACCTCTACGTGGATGAAGTGGAAATCAATGCGATCACAGCTGGAATAGACTCCAGCATTCTGGCTATGCCGGTTATTAATCAGGCCATGGCAGACTCAGGAACCCGGCTGGTCAACGTCGATTTCCTGCAAGGTATTCCCGTGCGCATGGCAAAGCCCTTCCCGGTAGTGCCCTCCTACCAGAGTGCTCACCTGGTGATCCAGGGCAGCCAGGGCGCGGTGAGCATCATCGTTGTTAACAACAGCCCCGTTAGCCTGGAGTACACTATTCGCGATGATCGCTTCGAAGGTGTAGTGGTACCGATGGGGGAAGGCAATATGATCCTGCTCGGAGAGTCTGACGAAAACCTGGATCAATACAAAGATTTATTCTCAGAAGGCGTGGATTGGGTGATTTAGTTCACCCAATCCCGTGGGTCTGCTTCATTCGGCTGGGCCTGTTTCATTCGCTAAAGACTCCCACAGAGTGATTTTGCTGTGCGCAAGAGTGGTCTTTCTGTAAACAAGCGTAGCTCTATTCTCGTTCAGAGCATCCCTAGAACTGCTCCGCGCTCATTGCCATCATCGCAGTGGCACCCGCGGCTATTTCTTCTACCAGAGATTTCGACCTGGGCAACATCCTGTATAGGAAAAACTCCCCGGTCTTTATCAGACCATCCAGATATTCTCGATCTCCAGAACCAGCTTCCTGAGCCATCAGAGTAGCTGCAAGTATGCGTTGCCACATGAAGCAATGCAGCGTCAGTCCCATCAATTCCATATAGGCGTAGGATGCCGCGCCAATTTCATCCGGGGCATCGGCAGCTTTGCTGATAATCGCCGCTGTTGTATCCACCAGCCGTTGTTTGCTATCGGTAAAAATTTCGATATAGGGCTGCATGGCGGGAACAGATTGTTGTTCATGAATAAATTCATCCATTTGTGCAACCAGCACTTTAAGGAGTTCTCCGTTACCACGTACGGTCTTTCGACCCATTAGATCCAGCGCCTGGATGCCGTTAGCACCTTCGTATATCTGAGCGATGCGCGCATCCCGCACATTTTGCTCCAGTCCCCACTCCGCCACATATCCGTGCCCGCCAAGCACCTGCTGTCCCAATACGCAGGACTCGAAGCCACGATCCGTGCAATAGGCTTTCTGAACAGGAATTAACAGTGCGACGAGCTGTTCGGCCTGCTTACGAACATCCGCTACCTCATGAAAACGGGCAATGTCCAATTGAAACGCAGCATACAGTGACAGGGCACGGCCAGCTATGACATTGGCGCGCATGGTCAACAGCATTCTGCGCACATCCGGATGCACCAGAATGGGATCGGCCGATTCGTCAGCCAGCTGTGCTCCGCTGGGCGCCCTGCCCTGCAGGCGTTCCTTGGCATACTCTGCGGCAATTTGATAGGAGCTTTCTGCCAGGCCATTCCCCTGCAAACCCATCGATAAGCGTTCGTAGTTCATCATGGTGAACATATTGGACAGCCCGTTGTTGAGCTCACCGACCAGGTATCCCTGTGAATCTTCAAAATTCATAACACAAGTAGCTGAAGCCTTGATACCCATCTTGTGCTCAATGGAGCCACATGTCACATTATTAGTTTCACCTGTCAAATTGCCAGCTGTATCGATCAGAAACTTGGGGACAAGAAACAGGGATATTCCCCGAGGACCTGCCGGGGCATCCGGTAGTTTTGCCAACACCAGATGGATGATGTTCTCAGTCAGATCATGCTCTCCGGCGGTGATAAAAATTTTCGTGCCGGTTACGCTGTAACTACCATCGGCATTGGGGATTGCTCGGGAGTGAATCAAGCCGAGATCAGTGCCAGCATGAGGCTCGGTCAAGCACATTGTTCCGGTCCAGGTACCCGCGTAGAGTTTTGGCAGGTAGGATTGCTTGAGCTGCTCACTGCCGTGTTGACTCAGCGCCAGGGTGACTCCCGTCGTGAGAATCGTGTATAGCGCAAAGGAGCTATTGGCGCCAAAATTCATCTCTTCGATCAGCGCCGATAAGACTTTTGGCATTCCCTGACCACCGTATTCAACACTGCCGGTAAGACCGGGCCACCCTCCTGCCGCCCAGGCAGTAAAAGCTTGCTTGAATCCAGCGGGAGTCGTGACGACACCGTTCTCCAGCTTACATCCCTGTTGGTCGCCGCTTTGATTGAACGGGGCGACAAGCCCTTCAATCAGTTTGCCAGCCTCCTCCAGAATGGCGTTGATAAGTTCGTCGTTTACCTCATTTGTGTCAGGCATGGCTGCGAACAGTTCTTCCGCCCTGAACACATGGCGCAGCAGAAACTGCATGTCCGCAACCGGGGCACGATACGTAGTCATTCTTTGCTCCCCTAAAGCACCTGAGGGGCCTCTGATCGATTCAGTGGCTCCCCAAAATTGAAGCGCAATTATATGTGAAGCACCGATTAAGCGGTAAGAGTTTGCTCGTTTCTTAGCAAGTTATTTGCAATGCCCTATGCTTTTCATCGATGAGTGCGAAATGATCCTTAGCACGACATGCCCTATTCACCTCTACTTACCACTACTTACCTCGATTTGCCTCTATATGCCTGGTGGAATTGATTGGCTCCCTATGAACATTGCAAAGTTTACCAGTGAGTTGAACTCATCATGGATACCAACGATTCTGCCTACAGTGTGCATGGTTTGTGGTAGAACCTGCCGGCGTGAACACAGCCTCTGTTATCCCTGTGAAGTGGATCTCCCGAGAATGGGCCAATGTTGTCATGGCTGCGGGTTGGAATACCCAGCGACTGCATTGCTGACAAATTTCTGTGGCGATTGCCTATTGAGCCCACGCCCCTTCTCCAGCTGCCGAAGTCTGTTTCGCTATCAACCACCGATAAATAGATTATTGGCCGGATTCAAGTTTCACTGCAGGTTCGACGTGGGATGTGCCTTATCGGTGCTCCTGGCTGAGCATCTGCAACAAATCACCAGGGGGGAAGATAAGCCTGACTACCTTGTGCCCGTACCCTTACACAAAAACAGACTACGCAAGAGAGGATTCAACCAAGCTCTGGAAATAAGCAGGGTTTTGTCCAAGCGCTTTGATATTCCTATCGCCTATGATGCTGTCAGGAAAACCACAGACACAGCTGCTCAGACCGAAATGAGCTCTGCCAGAGCCAGAAAAGGCAATCTCAAGCGGGCCTTTTCTGTGGTGGATGACTCATCATTAAAAAGTGTGAAATCCATCGCAATTGTCGATGACGTGGTGACCACCATGGCCACCGTGACGGCCCTAAGTCATCTCCTGCAAAGCCACGGAATCCGCCGGATTTCGGTTTGGTGCCTGGCTCGTGCCTGCCGCTAAATGGTGGCTTGGCCTGGGATTTTCGGGAATGGAATTGTGTGATCCAGCACACAGCGAAGTGCCCGGCTATGCCTATAATTTAAACCATAACTCCTCGTTAGTATTGCTTTTTGGTTTTAGTCTAAGGGACTAGACGAAGTATTTAGAGCAGACCTTTAACCCCGGAATTTTCGGGGTTTTTTTGCCTCGAAGAAAACCGGCAGCTCGGATGATGCTGATACAAAGATTGATTGTTAGGAGTTCAGAGGATCGCTAGAACTGGTATTTGATAGAACCGTAGGCAACTCGGCCATTTTGATCCAGGATTCGAGTGGTGGAATTCAGAATTTGATTGGTCTGCTCATTGAAGATGTTGCGGATTCCAAAGGAGATTATTGCTCTATCATTGGAACCGGTCTTGACGCTGTAACCGTACTGAAGATCAACGGTAGTAATGTTATCAACCAGCGTGTTGATTTCTTCCAGGTCCAGCTCAGAGATATCCTTAAAGGAATCAAAATAGTTCGTGATAGCGCTGGCGGTGTGATTTCCAAACTGCCAGCTCAGCATGAGGCTACTTTGCAGCTCCGGGCTGATTACCCGTTCCCCCATGTTGCCCAGTTCGGTATTTATTAATTCCAACAAGCTGCCACTATTTTCGAAATCCTGGACATAGGTTGTCTTGGTGGAGAGTGTAAATTGGCCGAAGCGATTTGTCTCCCACACGTAAGAGGCGCCAATATCGAAGCCATTGGATTCCACGTTGGAGCCCAGCAATGGATTATCCAGACTGAACTCATTGATTGCAGAGTCTTCGATATAGAGCTGTGGAAGGCCGCTCTGCCAGCCATTGGAAATATTGCCAGAAGGTGAATCCTTTATCTGTTGCTGCCAGGCATCGGCCCGCAAATTCAATCCATCAATCGGTGTAATCTGAACACCGAGGTTGAAATTCAAGGCGTCTTCCACAAGCTCACCTTGAAAATCTTTCGCCTCCACATTGCGTGCAATGCTGAATAGCGGAGCGTTTTCATTGAGTACTGAACTCGGTGCAATTCGGAAATTGGCGAGAATGTCTGTATCGCTGGAGTTAACTTCCTGGGCGCTGGTCAGGCCTGACAAAAAGCTCGCCGTAACAAACATGCCGGCGATGACGAGCCGACTCGTGCTAACAAGCTGGCAAGACGCAATTTGTGGAAGTGCTTTTTTCATCATCTCT
>DMJN01000297.1 GCA_003451715.1 Gammaproteobacteria bacterium
ATCTCCAATAGAATCAAGGATTTTATGCTTTACGAATTCATCTTCATAACGTAATCCATCCTCGTTAAGTACCTTGTAGTCTCCCACGGCAATCGCGTTGTCCATACTGGCTCCAAGCGCAAGATTGCGATTCCTCAGTTCCTCGAATTCATGCATGAATCCAAAGGTTCGAGCGCGGCTGACTTCTTTTACGAAAGAAGTACTGGAAAAATCGATGGTGGCGCTCTTGGTGTACTTCTTATACACAGGGTGATCGTATAGCAGTGTGTAACTGACCTTAAAACCGTTAAAAGGCTCCAGGCTCACCGACTTATCGCCCTGCTCTAAGGTGACCGGGCGCTTTATCTTAATAAATTTCTTGAGCTCCGACTGTTCTTCAATACCTGCAGACTGGATAAGGAACACAAAGGGGCCGGCGCTTCCATCCATTATCGGCACTTCCGGAGCGCTCACATCGACATAGGCATTGTCGATGCCTAGCCCGGACATTGCTGACATGAGGTGTTCAATTGTGGAAATCCGCACATCACCCTTAGCCAGTGTCGTAGACAGGGTTGTATCGCCCACATTGGAAGCACGTGCTTCAATCTGCACCATCGGGTCCAGATCGACCCTGGTAAAATTAATGCCTGAATTAACGGGAGCGGGCCGGAGCGTTAGATAGACTTTCTCACCGGTATGTAGGCCTACGCCAGTGGCACGAATTACATTCTTGAGTGTTCTCTGCTTCAGCATTGGTATTAGTTTCAGGCCCTTTTTATTGTGTTAAACAACGTTCCATTAAGCAATGGTACCCTGATACTCGCGATGTCAAAGAACAACTCCAATTCCCCAGCAAATCCTGGCGAGTCCTATAGACTTTCCAGTGAGCTTGCGGTACTCCTTTATTCGACCCGCACTATAGGGTACGGCAGATCGGTAGAGCCCGTATTGCTTGCTGAGCATCTCTACGACAAGCTCATATTGCGGAGCTGACGCATAGTATCAAAATTGTTCGAATAACCCAATTGGGGACTTTCTGTCCAATTCCGCAGCCCAGCGTGATCGCGCTGCTTTCGACCCCTGCCTCTGTCTCAGGCGCTCTAATCAGCCTGCCTGCGCAGGAACGCCGGAATGTCCAGATAATCCATATCAGCTTCGGCACCCACGGCCTTGGCCTTGACACTGGCACGCTCCACACTTCCCCGATTCCGCATAATTGCGGGCTTGTCTAGCTGAGTATAGTCGGTAGAACCCTCCGGATCCGTATTGTCCACGACTTTAGTGGGCCCCTCATGGAGACTGCCAAGTCCAGTGGCAACGACGGTTACCCGCATTTCATCCGTCAGCGTCGGATCGATAACCGTTCCTACCACTACCGTGGCATCGTCTGAGGCAAATTCTTCAACTGTATCCCCGACCTCTGAAAACTCCCCGAGTGACAGGTTCTCACCGGCGGTAATATTAACCAGTATGCCCCTGGCGCCCTGCAAGTTGACATCCTCCAGCAATGGAGACCGAATCGCCGATTCGGCAGCTTCTGTGGCACGCTCTTGACCGACTGCATATCCTGTTCCCATCATCGCCTGACCCATTTCTGACATCACCGTTTTCACATCGGCGAAATCCACATTGATCATGCCAGGATGCATGATTAAATCGGCAATACCCTTAACTGCACCTAAAAGCACATCGTTGGCCGCTCTAAATGCCTCTAACAGGGATGCTTCCTTTCCGAGTACATCCAGGAGTTTTTCATTCGGTATAGTGATCAATGAATCGACACTTTCTGAAAGTTCATCAATTCCCTGCTCTGCGATAGAAGATCGCTTCTTACCTTCGAATGGAAAAGGTCTGGTTACCACGGCAACTGTAAGAATTCCCATTTCTCTCGCCACCTCTGCTACGACCGGAGCCGCACCAGTCCCTGTACCACCACCCATACCAGCTGTTATGAAAACCATATCAGCGCCTGACAGAACATCAGCAATCTCATCTCTATCCTCAAGCGCGGCCTGGCGACCAATTTCAGGATTCGCCCCAGCTCCTAATCCTTTTGTAATATTGCTTCCCATTTGCAGAATAGTTTTTGCCTTAAGATTATTAAGTGCCTGGGCATCTGTATTGGCACAAATAAAATCCACACCATCGACTTGATTAGTTATCATGTGGTGGACTGCATTGCCTCCACCACCGCCGACGCCGATGACCTTTATCACAGCGCTTTGTGGAATGTTTTCGACTAATTCAAACATATAGCCCCCTCGTTATTTATTGTCTGTAACTGGTGTTGCTAAAATTTTCCCTGAAACCAATTTTTGACCCTATCCACAATATGTACTTGTGGTTCCCGTTTAGAATCGATGCCATCTCTTTCCTGATGCTGTTTCAGCCCATACAAAAGCAACCCAACGCCAGTAGAATAAATCGGGTTTCTTACGATATCGGCTAATCCTTTTACATTATGAGGTGCCCCAATACGCACCGGTGCGTGAAAAATTTCCTCCGCAAGATCAACCACGCCTTCCATCTTGCTAGTACCTCCAGTGAGCACAATACCGGCGGCTAACAGGTTTTCAAATCCGCTGCGTTGCAACTCGGCTTGCACCAGAGTAAACAGTTCGTCATATCTCGGTTCTACTACTTCTGCCAGAGCCTGTCGCGATAATTCTCTAGGAGGTCGGTCACCTACACTCGGCACTTTTATAGTTTCACTCGCACTGGCTAACTGCGTTAAAGCACAGGCATACTTGATCTTGATTTCATCAGCATTCTCAGTAGGTGTTCGTAGAGCCATGGCGATATCGTTTGTTACCTGATCGCCTGCGATGGGAATTACTCCAGTATGACGAATTGCTCCTTGAGTAAAGATAGCAATGTCTGTTGTACCACCACCGATATCCACCAGACACACACCCAGTTCTTTTTCATCATCAGTTAGAACCGCATAGCTGGACGCGAGTTGTTCGAGAATAATTTCATCTGCTGCCAGCCCACATCGCTTAATGCACTTTTCGATATTCTGAATTGCATTGATAGCACAGGTAACCAGATGAACTTTTGCCTCCAGCCTGACACCCGACATGCCTAGCGGTTCTTTGACACCTTCCTGAGAATCGATAATGTATTCCTGGGGCAGGATATGCAGCACCTTCTGATCGGCTGGAATCGCGACTGCCTGAGCGGCGTCTATGACCCGATCAATATCCGGCTTCATCACTTCGCCATCGCGTATTGCAACAATACCGTGAGAATTCATGCTACGGATATGACTCCCGGCGATGCCTGCATATACCGAATGAATCTGACAACCAGCCATCAATTCGGCTTCTTCGATTGCTCGTTGTATTGATTCAACTGTCGACTCTATATTAACCACCGTGCCCTTTTTAAGTCCGCGCGACTGATGGCTACCAATACCGATAATATCGAGGCTGCCGTCTTCATTTATAGCGCCCACTATAGCCACCACCTTGGATGTTCCAATATCCAGGCCAACAATCATGTTCTCACCGGCTGCATCATTCATAGCCAGCACTCTCTTTTTTGCGATAGCCTGATAAAACCAGTCATGGTTTGTTCTTGCATCACCTGGCTGCTACTCCTGCCAATTCATCGGTTAAACTTTCTATTGCGATCCCATTCTCATATCTCAAATCAACTACTTTGTAGGCAGCAGTTTGCGTTGCTGGCTGAGCATCATAAAATCTAATGAAACGATCCAGTTTTTCGATTACATCAGAACGACCCGCTACAATTTGCAAGCTATCGTTCAAATTAAGCTCCCAACTTCCTCTCGGGCTAAGTTCCAATCCCGTTAGTCGTAATCCCGAAGGAAACAACAGCTGACTAATAGACTGGTAGTGCTCCATAACCTGCAGTTGCATTTCTTCAGGACCGCTGAGTATGGGCAGTGTAGTCAAACGCTCCATTCCTGTTGGCTGAAAAATCTCACCTTTCTGATTTAACAGCTGAGTGTTCCCCCAGTGAGCAATGGCTACCTGCTCCTTTAGATCCAGTGCCAAGCTGTCTGGCCATAACTTTTGTATTGAAGCCCGCTCTACCCAGGGATGTTGTTCCAATTTCTGCTTCACGCCAGCCACATCAAAATTGAAATACCCTGAACCCATAAAATCTATTAGAAGGATTCTGACTTCTGCCTCACTTATCTGTTGCCACTGGTTTTCTATTCTTACTTTTGTAATCGGTCTGTTGATAAACCCGGACACCTGGCTGAAATTCTGTTGTATCAAGATTCCCACACAGATCATCAGGATTGTCGTTAGCGTTAACAGACTCTTGCTGTTATTTCGAGGTTTAAGCGGCCGCGCAGTGGACCCGGATATCCTGCCGGTAGCCCGCATACCAGAGCGTGTGGGTATATGTACAGCTGTTTGGGTCATGGTTCGCCTTATTTCTTCTCTGCCGCCAGGATGTGCAGTAATAATTCATCAAAATCTATGCCGATCTGGCTTGCCGCCATCGGTATGAAACTATGCTCGGTCATGCCTGGGACGGTATTGACTTCCAATAAATAGAAATCTCCATCCTCATCCTGCATCAAATCCACCCGCGCAAGTCCAGTGCAGCCTAGACTTTCATAGGCGTCTCTGATCAGCTTCTCCAATTCTGATAGCTTCTCTTCACTTAGCCGGGGTGGACAAATAATGCGAGTATTCCCATCCTTGTATTTCGCATCAAAATCAAAAAACTCCCTGTTTGTCTCCAGTTGAATAGTTGGAAACATCTGATCCTCTAATACTCCGGTAGAGAATTCCTTTCCTTTAATGCATTTTTCAGCCATCACCTGTGAATCGAACTCCAGAGCACTCAAGTATTCCTGTTGTAAATCTTCAGCATTGTCCACAATCGATATCCCAAGACTCGAACCCCCATTAACCGGCTTAACGACCACTCGTTCGAGTCTATCTATTACACTCTGCCAATCAGTCTCTTCATCGAGGATGAGAAAATCGGCCGTTCTCAATCCCAGTTGTTGCCAGAGCAGCTTGCTCTTGACCTTGTCCATAGCGAGCGCCGATGCCAACACCCCACTACCGGTATAGGAAATACCCATGACATCCAGCATTCCTTGAATCACACCGTCCTCGCCACCCTGGCCGTGAAGCATGTTGAACACCTGATCGGGGCTTGCATCCTGCAGGTCACCGATAATAGTTTCGCCTACGTCAATGACTGAGCTTTCGACTCCCAGTCGCTGTAGTCCGTTAAACACCGCGCTACCGCTAATCAGGGAAATTTCCCGTTCCGCCGAAGTACCCCCCTTCAACACCACCACGTGGCCCAAATTGCTGAGTATTTCCTCTTTATTTATCGTTCTCATTGGCGATTTTCTTGACTAACTAATTGCAATTTCTTCTATAAAAATCAATAAATTACTTAGTGCGAAATCCTTTCCCAGCCAGCTCTTTTGCGAGTAATCCGACACTGCCCGCTCCCTGGGTCAATACCATGTCTCCCGCTCTTAAAAGATCTTTGAGAATGCTGTGCACATCTGGCTCTTTTTGTACGTAGATTGGATCTACTTTGCCCCTCAGGCGAATACTCCTGCACAGGCTTCTGGAGTCAGCACCGGCAATTTTCTTCTCCCCTGCAGCATAGACCTTCAGCAGCAACAACACGTCCACTTCAGACAACACCTCAACGAAATCTTCATAGAGATCCTTGGTTCGGCTGTAGCGGTGTGGCTGGTAGATCATGACCAGCCTGTTTTCAGGCCAGCCATCCCGCAATGCCCTGATGGTGGCCGCCACTTCGGAAGGGTGATGACCATAATCATCAATCAAGGTGACTGTGCCATCTTCAAGCTCAAACTCCCCCTGCACATCGAAACGCCTGCCGACACCGGAAAATTGCTGTATTCCCTTGCGGATATCCGCATCCCTAATTCCTTCATCAGAAGCGATAACGACAGCGGCAGTGGCATTCAGCGCATTATGCTTTCCGGGCATATTCAATTTAATCTTCAATGGTTTCTTCTTACCCGGTCGGCTAACCTCGAACTTGGTTATTCCTTCATTCTGGACTAGATTGTCGATCCTGAAGTCTGCATCCGGGGAGAAGCCGTAGCTAAGCTTGGGGCGTGAAATCTGCGGGAGTATTTCTCTGACAACCGGATCATCGACACAAAGCACTGCCAGCCCATAGAAAGGTAGATTGTGCAAAAAATCGACAAAGTATTTCTTCAGCCTCTCAAAGTCTCCACCATAGGTGCTCATATGATCGGCTTCGATGTTGGTAATCACTGCAACCATGGGTTGCAGATGCATAAACGATGCATCGCTCTCATCCGCCTCCGCTACCAGATAGCGACTCCCCCCCAACTGGGCATTGGTGCCTGCGCTATTTAACAATCCCCCGATGACGAAGGTCGGATCGAAGCCTGCTTCGGCTAATATCGAAGCAACAATGCTGGTAGTAGTCGTCTTGCCATGCGTGCCGGCAATGGCGATCGAATGGCGGTAACGCATCAATTCCGCCAACATTTCAGCCCTGGGAATTAAGGGCTTGGATTGTGAAACGGCAGCCTTTAGCTCCGGATTTCTCCGGTTGACGGCGGATGAGTAAACGACCACGTCTGCCTGTTTCACATTCTTAGAATCATGGCCTATAAAGATTTTGGCTCCCATCGATTTCAGACGCTGAGTATTGGAAGACATTCGTATATCCGAGCCGGTGATCTTGTAACCCTGGTTCAACAAGACCTCGGCAATACCGCACATGCCGGCACCACCGATACCAACAAAATGGATAGTCTTGATGCGCCGCATCTCCGGTATAACGTGCATCTGTTCAGCGCCCGACATTCGCATACTCCAGACATTCCT
>DMJN01000329.1 GCA_003451715.1 Gammaproteobacteria bacterium
TGCACCGCTTACAAACAGTATGCCCACCAACAGGATTATTATCACCACGACAGACTGCACGATCGCAGCCATGCGTACTCCGCGGATATTGAGGATCGTCATCACTACGGCGCCGGCAACACCAGTTAACACCCAGCTTAGATAGACATCCCAGCCGGCTATCTGCCACAGAAATACTCTATCCAGACCAGGCACCAGCGAGCCGAGCACAGTGGGTAATGCAACAGCTTCAAAAGTAACGACCGAGACATAACCGAGAATTATTGCCCAGGTGCAGATAAATGAGGCACCAGCCCCCAAAGCACGATGGCTATAGACGTGTTCGCCGCCGGCAAAGGGCAAGGCGGAAGCGAGTTCTGCATAGGTAAGCCCGATAACCAGCATGATTGCCCCGCCGAGCAGGAAGGCGAGTATGGCACCCAGAGTACCGGCGGAGGATATCCAGGTTCCCGACAGGACCACCCAGCTCCAGCCAATCATGGCACCGAAAGCAAGCGCCAGCACTTTGCCACGACCCAGCACTCTCAGAAAGTGCGTCTCTTTATTAGATTCATTCATCGGCAATTAGGTGTGAATGCGGATACGAACAGAAATGGAGTTGGATACCTGAATACCATCGTGTATTCACAGATACTTATTCTGGAAAGCTCTAGTGCTGATAGGCCAGCGCCCGCTCTTCTTTAGTATCGCTGTGTCCTGTGAAGTCATGCAGAATCACATACAGACTTGGCACCAGAAACAAGGTAATGACGGTGGCAAACAATATGCCGAAAGACAGTGATATGGCCATCGGGATAATAAAGAAGGTGGCCGGGCTGGCCGTAAGCATTAAGGGTACCAGGCCCATGAAGGTGGTGGCCGAGGTCAGGATAATCGGCCGAAAGCGCATCATGCCGGCTTGGGAGACGGCCTCCACCAAACTGAGCCCATCTTTTCGCAAGCGATTGATAGTCACTACCAACACCAGGCTGGCATTCACCACTACTCCGCTAAGTGCAATGATTCCCAGCATCGAGAAGAACACCAGGTCCGAATTCATGATGAAGTGACCACAGATGGCGCCGATGGCGCCGAAAGGTATGACGCTCATAATAATCAAGGGTTGGGTATAAGATTTCAGGGGTATCGCCAGCAGCGCGTAGATAAGCAGCATGGCCAGCGGAAAGGTGGAGAATAGGTCCGCCATAGACTCCAGCTCTTGCTCCCCTTCGCCGCCGACAACCATCTGTACATCGAGATTTCTATTCCACTCCTGCTGATACTTACCGAGAACTTCGTTGCGGATCTCATCCGGTGTTACGACGGTGCGATCGATATCGGCCCTGACTGTAATGACGCGCCGACCATCCTGACGGTTGATGCTGGAATAGCCATTGCCCAGTGAGAAACTGGCGATACTCAAGAACGGCACCTCCGCACCGCTGGGTGTGCGTATCATCAAATCTTCCAGATTACCCAGCGACTCTCGCTCCGGTTCCGGATAGCGCACCATGACGCGTATGTCGTCGGTATCACGCTGGATACGCTGAGACTCGGCACCATAGAATGCCTGTCGGACCTGCATAGCTAAATCGTTCAGAGTAAGGCCCAAGGTCTTGCCACGCCCCAGCAATTGAATCTGAACTTCCTGCTTGCCGGCACGGAAGGAATCGGCAATGTCGAACACCCCCGGGTAGCGTTGCAACTCGGCACGTAATTGCGTCGAAGCAATCTTGAGATTTTCCTCATCACGACCCTGGAGACGAAAGTTAATGGCTTCTCCTGCTGAGAATGCATCAGAATTAAACGTCAATTCGAGAGCATCTGTTATGGTGCCTACTTTTTCTCGCCAGCGATCTCTTATCATAGCCGAACTTATCTGACCGCGATCGAAGAAAGGAGTCAGGTACAACACAACTTCAGCAACATCGCTAGAACCTGCCGATCTCATTGCGCCGGCAGCCCGTCCTGGTCCTTCCTGAGGAGCGCGACCACCTACAATTGTTAAGATGCTGTCGACGACTCTTTCAGTAGACTCCGGCGCCATGCCACTGGCTTTTAATTCGATAAGCTCTTCATCCAACTCGGCTGCAACTTCAATAGCTTTCTCCTCCAGCACTGCAATGGCACTTTCAGTAATGTGACCCGGCACACCCGGCGGCATCTGCACAGTCCCGTACACCCTATCGCCCTCTACCGATGGCATGAATTGGAAGATGACACGACCACTCATCAACAGCGCCGCTGTAATCACGATTGCACCTGTAGCGACTGCCCAACAGGCATAGCGATACTTAAGCACTTTTTTAAGCGTGCGGAGATAACCATGTTCAGCAAAATATTCCATGCTGTCAGAAATTTTGCCCTGAAAGCGCTGCCAAGCTTTGACCAGGGAGCTGTTTTCCATGAAATAATTCTCGGTCTTACGGTGTGCAATGTGACCTGGCAGGATTAGTTGTGACTCCACCAGGCTGGCTAGCAGACAGAACACCACCACTCCACCGATGGCATTGAAGAAAGCGCCCATTTGACCGGCAAGCAGCAGAATAGGAAGAAATGCAGCGATTGTGGTGGCCACACCAAAAATCACCGGCACCGAGACCTCCATGGTGCCCTCGATGGCGGCTTTTTCTTTGCTGTAACCCTTTTGTTCATAAGTGTGTATGCGTTCACCCACCACGATGGCATCATCGACGATAATCCCCAATACCAGGATAAATCCCATCACCGTGAGAGAACTGATGGTGAGGCCTACCGATGGAAACAGGGCCAAGGCACCTGCGATGGCAATTGGGATACCTGCCGCTACCCAGATGGCAAGTTTGAATCTCAGAAACAAAGCGAGAATAATTAATACGAGTGCCAGACCGGTATAGGCATTTCTTGCCACAGTGCCGATACGTTCCTGGGTCGCGAAGGCAGCGTCGGATATTACCTGCAGCGTCATGCCTTCCGGCAAATCCATGTCGGTAGATCCCATCCAGGCATGCACCTGACGGGCCGAACGCACAATATCTTCATCACCGATCCGCATCACATCGATGATGGCGGCATTGACACCATTTAGTCGGGCATCGAGATAGCCCTCCTCGAAGTCGTCTTTAACCGTGGCGATTTCACTGAGGCGTAGCTGGGTCCCATCCGGATAGGATTGCACTACGATATCTGAATATTCTTCACCACTGTAAACCTGACCTTTGGTACGCAGCAGAATCTCACCGGAATCGGTACGAATGGTTCCCCCCGGCAGGTCCAGTGAGGCACGGGAGATTGCGCGGGAAACCTGATCCAGTGTCAGACCGTACTGGCGAAGATTAAATTCTGAAACTTCGATGGAAATCTCCAGGGGCCGGATGTATTCGATATTGACCGTGGAGATGCCATCCAGATCCAGCAGGTCATTGCGTACCTGTTCGGCGACAGCCTTGAGGTTGTGATCATCGGAATCGGAAGCAAGCCCCAGGGTCATCACATTGCCGCTACTGCTGAAAGCGCGCACAATGGGTTTTTCTGTTTCGGTGGGAAAGGTGGTAATGGCGTCAATCTTGCCTTTGATATCGTTAAGCGCACGATTCAGATCGGCACCGTTGGTGAGCTGTAGCGTCGAATCACAACCACCTTCGCGGGCCGTCGTGGTCATGCGCTCGATATCTTCGGCGCCTTCCAATGCTTCTTCAATGCGCAGGCACACACCGGACTCGGACTCGGCCGGCGTGGCACCGAGATAAGCCACGCTCACCTGTATCATCCCAAAATCGATATCGGGAAACTCTTCCTGGTTGAGATTAAGGTAGGAGATAAATCCACCCACCAGGAACAGCCACATCATCAGATTGGTAGCGACAGGATTCTTAACAAACCAGGTAATTGGGGTACGCACTACTGTTCCCTTATCGCTCGCTAAATAATTTCTTGAATGGGCTGCACAGACATGCCATCTACTACTGCCTGAATAGGCGAGATGCAAATGACTTCACCGGGAAGCAGTCCTGCACTGATCAGCACGTGCTCTTCCTCGAGGCGATAGATCTCGACATCACGGAAATACATCTTGTTTTCTCTATCAACCACCAGAACCTGGTTGTTGTTGCGAATTACTGATCGGGGTAATGCGATAATGTCATTAACGCGTTTTCCAACGATGTTTGCCTGCACGAACAGTCCAATGGGAAGTGGAATATTGTGGGCGCCAACTGGACTGAGCATGTCTATGCTCGTTGGTTGTCGAACACGGATAATTGTTTGCACCGTATTGCTATTCGGGTCGATGGTTGCCTCAGTACGTACCAATTTGCCTTGCCAGTGGTATTCTTCACCACCATAGAAGCCAGTTAGAGTGACATCCGGCGCTTCATCGCCTATTAACTCGCCTCGGGTTCCAAGCGGAATATCCAGGAATCCCAATTGTGGCATAGCCAGAGGTACACGAACTTCAACCTCATCAGCACCATAGAGGACTGCGATGCTTTGCGCACGATTCACGTACTGGCCGAGTTCAACTTCACGCGTTTCAACGATAGCGGCAAAAGGTGCTTTGATCTCTGATCTTTCCAGGTCCAGTTCCGCCTGGCGGAAGCTGGCTTCGGCGTCCGCCAAACGAGCACGGTTTACCTCCGCTGCGCGGCGTGCATCCTGCAACTGAGATTCGCTGGCCAATCGGTCTTTGGCTAATTCTTCGATACGCTCCAGTTCGCTGTCGGCATGCTGAGATTCAGCCTGCGCCTGTTGCAAGGCGGCCCTACTGCGCAAGCGGGCAGTTTCGAAGTCGCTGGTATCCAGTCGCAGCAGTGTCTGGCCTTCCTCGACAAATCCCCCCGCTTCCATGGCCGGAGATATCCAGGCGACAGGTCCGGCAACAGGCGCCGAAAGGTTGGCTGTCCGCGCGGCCTGTACCTTGCCCTGGGATTCCACCGTGAGCTGAACCGATTCGCGCTGCACTTCAGCCACACGCACAGCAACAGGTATGATCTCTGGGGATGATTCTTCCAACTCAGTGGGCGTCCTGATCAGATATCCTGCAAACAGAATACAGCCCACCAGTATGCCGATTGGAATTACTACTCGTATCATTCAACTACTCCTGATCCATTCTTGTCGCCAGTTCTTAGCACTCTCATCATAAGAATTCTGTTCATGGTTTTCGCTTTCCCCGAGAGGGATCAGCTTGCCTGTTTCTGCAATGTAGCCAGCCTTATATCGATGTCCTTTACAATCGAGAAGCGTAATTCATCGAAGTATATTTGAATGGCTGCTCCCACCCGCTCTCCATCGCGGCTGGTCAAACTCTGCAGCAGAGAATATAGAACTTCGTCCAGTACTTTTTTATTCAATTTTGGTTTAAATCCAAAGTGCACCATCTGCTCGACAAACTGTGCCTTGAGGTCATTACCAATCAATCGAACTACCAGGTTGTCGGCAACTTCCGCCATGTACTCAACAAACTCCACCCAAAGAGGCTGCATGGCTTCGATTTCCCTGGAATGCTTCGCCAGGGATAGGACCATGGCCTGCATCCGGTCCAATTGATCCGGGTTGGCCCTTTCCAGAGCTTCCCGGGCACTGCCGGCAGCAAGCGCTCCAAAAGTACGCAGAAACTGGCTAGCCAACTCCGGGTCGGGAAATTCTTCGAGATTCATCAATGGTCCGAGTATGGCGATGCTGGCGGATTCAATAGTCCGTACACGAGCCCCGCCTGGATGAATGCTGATTAGACCAGTCTGCTCAAGCTGGGAGAGTGCCTCGCGTACCGCGCCTCGATTGGCGTCAAACCGGGAGGCCAGGTCACGCTCGGAAGGCAGGCGCTCTCCACTGCGGTACTGCTGGCGCAATATTTCGCTGCGCAGTGTGACCGCGATCTCGTGGCTGATGGTGGTAGTGTTGGACATACAGGACCTTCCAGCTTCCTTTAAAAACGCTGTCTGCACAGCGTGCAATGCAGTAATTTGGTCTGACCAAATTGGCCTGTCCAAACATAAGGCCAAATTTGCCTACGTCAAGGATATTGGCGCTGAAAAGCCCGATTCTACGGACAAAGCGAAGCCTGAAGCGCGACTTGCAGCCCTTAAAAACCGCCGAACACGTCCAATCCCAAAATCTGCTCGTAACGGGCATCCTGGATTGCCGAGGCCGGCAGAGATCCGTCGAGCAAGCTATGGACATCGGCGCTGATAACTTCGATGGAATGCTGACGGGCCTCACTGGAGGAAGCAATCTGCAGCACAGATCCCCACAGAGACAACATTCTGCTATCGATGCCGCGTAGATCGTTGTGCTTGGCCCACTCTGCGGCAATACTGGCACCTAACTCCTGCAAGCTGGCGTGCAAACCGTTCCGATCCAATGGCGCTGTGTTGGTCAATACCAATGCCTGCACGTCGATCCAGCCACTGGTATATACCAGGTTACCCTCATAAAAACTCAGTATCCATGTAAGGTATTCCTGCTGGGTTTGGAGATCCTGGTTGGCAATATCTTCAGCGTAGGCTGCGATAAATAACTGACGATCAGGAAGCGCATCGGGCCACTGGTCGATTTTGTAACTCTGACATGCTAGAAATGCCAAACAGCTTGCAGAAATAAGTACAAATTTCATTAAACTGCACTCCAATGGTTCTGGACAGAAGCGATTGCAAAGCCGCTCCCGTTGCCTGGGGATAACCCCCAATATTCAAGGGGGTTTCTCGATCTGATTGACCGATTAAAAGGCTGACATTTTAATGGCAATGTGTGTTTCCCAGTCAGAATCAATCGATAACAATGTTCAACAATAAAACTGTGTCGGCTTGGCCCAATTGTTGTGAGGTCTCTACAAAAGTGTTTAAATTTTACCCACTAATTTCCCTGAAAACCTCAGTTTCCAGGGATAATAATAGCTAAAGCCCTAATCGAAGCTATAATACCCGATCCAAATTTGATTGAATCCAGCCAGACCTTTCCTTAAGGAAAAAGAACAAACTATGGAAGCACTAAAACGGTATCTCGTCGACAATTTTGAAAGCGTTTTTATTCTTGTCGTCCTTGTCTTTGTAGCCGCCGTCGTCTGGTTTGTAGATGCCAAACTCTCTTTTCTGAATTTCTTCTGCCTGCCGGTACTCCTCAGCTCCTATTACCTCGGTATCCGCTCAGGAGTATTGGGTGCTTTTTTGGTATTTCTGTTGATTGTTGGATTCGCCTACCTTTACCCCGATCAATTTATTGCTCCAATGGATCTGTTCGGTCTGTGGTCCTCAATTATGACCTGGGGTGGCTTCCTGATTCTCACCGCCGTCATCGTCGGTTTTACTCACCGCGAGTTACAGGAAAAGATGACCGAGGCACTGCGTGCCAGGGCAGAGGCCAGCGGTAACGCCGAGTTACTGGAACAGACCATGAGTACCATTCGTGAGTTTGAGTCAGAGCTGGATTTCAAAGTAGAAGAATGAACTCGAGTACTGGAAGAGAAGACCAAATCCATACGTGCCCACAAGGAGAAGGTTGAAGAGGCGCTTTACACCACCATGGACCCAGCGGTGGTGAAACTGATGATCGAGAACCGGATTCGCACCGAGAATCGCCGCATCAGTGTCATGTTCTCAGACCTGAAGGGATTCACCAGCTATTCTGAAGAACATTCCACCGAGGTGGTGATTACTGAACTCAATAAATACCTCGCAGACATGGAAACTATCCTGTTGCAATACAACGCCCATATCGACAAATACATGGGTGACGGCATCATGTCGGAATTTGGCGCACCGATTCGTTACGAGAAGCATCCTTTACTGGCGGTCGCCGCTGCCTGGAAGATGCAGGAACGCATGCGCAAAGCCAACTACTCATGGAAACTTCGCGTTGGTGTATCAACTGGTGTAGCGACTACCGGGATCATCGGTGCCAAGCGGCAGTCGTTTACCGCCTTTGGTGATACCGTAAATCTGGCCGCACGTATCGAAGGCATGTGTGTACCCGGCAACGTCACAGTGGACGAAGCCACTTTTAAAGAGTGCGGCGAAATATTCGAATTCAGATCGGTATCCGGTCTCGCCTCCTATACTCAGGCGGACGACAAGGGCCTGATCGATGACATCACTGCCCTGCTGTCCAACATCAAGGAGAATCCCAGCGACGTGACTTTGCGTATCGAAGTCGCCAAACTACTTGTGAAAGCCAAGGATCCGGAACAGGCACACATCCACCTGAAGTCTGGTATGGAAACAGATCCGGATAATGCCGATGTGAAGGTGGCCTATGCCGAAAACTCCATGGTTATGGAACAGCAGCGTGATCTCACGGTGCGTGGTCGCAGCAGTAAAGTGCACCTGTATGAAGTGGTGGCCTTCAAGAATCCCCTGGACAAATGCAAGCAACTGCCGAGACACATGCTGGAGGAACTGGAACCCAAGCTGTCAAAGCTCGTGCCCTATCCTGAAGATATAATACTGCCGGTGGAATGTATCGACGGTTCGGTAGGATTTTCCCGCCTGGTGGGCATAACCGCCTTCCTCATCGCCGATCGCGTGGGTCTGGTAGACCAGGAGAAACACGACATCCTGGAGGCAGGTTACCTCGCCGAGATCGGCAAGACGATCGTTCCTGAGAACATCCTTTATCGCAATGGCGGCTTGACCGAGGATGATTTCACCCATATTCACATGCACCCCCGTGAAGGTGTAAGAAAATTGCGTAATGCCGGTTACGAAAATGAGAGAATGCTGGAATTGATCGAGTGCCACCATGAGAACTACGATGGATCGGGGTATCCGGCTGGTATTCGGGAAGAAAATATCCCCTTGGGCGCGCGTATCCTGGCAGTGGCCGAAGCGTATATCAGTCTCACATCCAAGCGACCTTACCGTGATCCATGGGATGGACACGCTGCGCTCAATGAACTGGGTAAGTACGTAAGGTCGGGTAAATTCGATCCAGCCATCGTGGACGAATTAGGTCACATTGTCGCCGAACTCCCCAGCTAAATGTATTCTCATAAAAAAGGCAGGTCTCAGACCTGCCTTTTTTTGTGGGAAGTCCCAAGCTCCGCAATCCTTAAGATTTGCAGCCCATGATTTAATCAGGGACGCACCCTCATGTATTTCTGAAGTTTGCGAGGCCTGGGTTCTCCACCATACATGTTTCCTGCAGCATCGACGGCAACGAACTCCGCGCCATTACCAGCCGGGTTACGGGGATCGCCATAGGGTAACTGCACGAAATAATCCACCCAACCCAGGTTGGCATCGCCTATGCGGATACCCATTTCCCAGCCGGGATTTTGCAGGTCATCGGACTCCGAATCGGCCACGTAGATATTGTCATGCTCGTCGAAGAAGATACCGCTCGGACGACCAAATTGCGTCCAGCTATTAATGAACTCACCTTCCTGATCGAATAACTGGATGCGGTTGTTGGAGCGGTCACCCACGAACAAACGTCCGCGTTGATCGATAGCGATGGTATGTAGTACGCGAAACTCACCGGGAGCATAGCCTGTCTTGCCCCACTGCTTGATGAAGTTGCCATTGCGATCGAATTTAGCCACCCGACTATTGCCGTTCTCATAGTGTCCGTCGGCGACGAAGATGTTGCCATCGTCACCAATTACCACATCCGCAGGTGAGGTAAAATGATCCGGGCCCGGGCCCTGCTCGCCGGGAGTGCCCAGTACCATCAACACCTCACCGGTGGGAGAGAATTTAACGACGATGTGGCCTCGCTTATCTCCGGATGGAATGCGGTTCTGATTCACTGCATCGGTGACCCATACATTGCCTTCGGAATCGACATCGATGCCGTGGGGCCAGATAAACATACCGCTGCCGAAACTCTCAACCACTCGGCCCTCGCTGTTGAACTTCAGCACGGAGTCGAGATCAGAATCTACACACTCATCACCGAAGCGGTTTGGCGCGGTGGCATCGCAACGCACTACGGCCCACATGTGTTCGCCATCCGGATCGACATCTATATCACCGACTGCTCCCATGGTTCGGCTACCGGGCAGTTCTGCCCAGGGCTCCATGGGAATGGCATAGGGATTGAGATAGCCCTGGGCGAGGACGGAGCTGGCCAGGATTAGACTGACAACGGCAAGTGCGATACCGGGAAAATAGGAATGCTGTAAGCGCATGGAGTTGACCTCCTTTTTTTATTCAGGCTCTTTTCGCGGCTGCTGAGCAGCCTGAGATTGATAATCACACCGCGCACCCGTTTTGGCAAGTCGCCCATAGAGAGTCTATACACTAAGCGTGGCGCAACAGCTGTAATTCCCGTGCGAAGAATTCTTCGAGGAAGCCAGTAAACAGCTGCATCTTCGTAGAAAGATGTCGCTTGTGTTGGTAGATGGCGACTATATCCCGGTCAGGTGATTGCCAGGCCTGCAACAGAGTAACCAGTGTGCCGGATGCCAGAGAGTGCTGCAGATAGTAATCCGGTAGATAGGCCAATCCCAGCCCCTGCTGTGCCGCCGAGCGCAGTGCATGTCCGCTATTGCTGCGCCAGCGACTCTTTATGGACACACTGACCGTGCCGCCGGCGCCCTTGAACCGCCAGGGTCTGGAGGTACCAGCATCCAGAAACAGCAGGCACTGGTGTTGTTTCAGGTCCGCCGGGGTTTGCGGAGGGGCATGAGTCTGCAGATAATCCGGGCTGGCAACCAGATGGAAATTGGTCGGAGCCAATAGCTTGTTGACCACATTGATGTCTTTGCGAGCGCCGACCTGAATCGCCAAGTCGTAGCGCTCATCCACCAGATCGACGCGATGACCACCGAGGTGCAATTCGATATCGAGTTGTGGATGTTGTGTCAGGAATTGAGCGAGGGCCGGCACCATGAGTGCTTCGCCGATCAGGTGGGGAGCGCTGATGCGAAGTTGTCCCTTGATCTCCTGTTGCAGGGAGGTGACGGTCTGTTCGGCTGCCTCCAGATCTTCGACGACCTGACGGCATTGTGCGTAATAGATGGCGCCGGTCTCGGTGAGGGAAAGCTTACGCGTCGTGCGGTGCAGCAAGCGAGTCTTGAGCCGGTCTTCCAGGCGACTGACCTGCTGGCTGACGTGGCTCTTGGAGACACCCAGGCTGCGGGCGGCAGCCGAGAAGCTGCCGCAGTTGACCACCTCCACCAGTTCTTCAAATCCTTCCCATCGGCTCATGGCTGGCTTTCCAGAATGATTTTAATTGTTCATATACAAGGACAGTATTATCAATTATATCGGTATTATCACTTAAATATAAACATACTATACTGCCCTCATCAACAGTAAGCCAGCAGCCAGACGGAGGACCTAATGACTGAAGCCAGCCTGATTGACGCCATGAAATTGCTCT
>DMJN01000212.1 GCA_003451715.1 Gammaproteobacteria bacterium
GGTCGAATCCGCGATGATCAGAGCGTAAAGATATTCAAGATCATGGCAGAAACCGATATGCCGCGACGGGCTGCGATGCCGCAACCGAACACCGAGACTTTTCATCAATGGGAAGTGGCCGGCACCTCCCATGTCGACATTCCCTTCGAGATCGAATGGTCCCGCGTCAGGTTATTGAGTGACGATCTACCACTAAGTGGTGCCGCAGTGCGCGATCCCGGTTGTGCATTGCCTGCCCACAGCAGGGTGCCTTTTCGCGACGTGATGAATGCCGCCTTCGAGCACCTGGTTAGCTGGGTGCGAGATGATATTGCACCACCGGTAGCGGAACCCTTAAAGGTGGCGCGAATGGTGCCAGAGCTGAAATTCGCCAGGGATGAATACGGTAATGCCCTGGGTGGCATTCGGTTGGCGGAGCACGTCGTGGCAACGGCGAAGAACACCGGAATGAATAACGGCACCAATGGATTCTGCGGGCTCTACGGCTCCCACGAACCTTTCGATCAGGCCACCTTGGAGCGGTTGTACCCGGATCACGCAAGCTATGTAGCAGGGGTAAGGGCGGTGGTGAGACAGAACCTGGATGCGGGTTATATTCTGCCATACGCAGCAGAGCGAACCATACGTGAGGCGGAAGCATCGGACATCGGTCGTTAGAGTCTCTGCTACAGTAGAAACTCGGTGCCAGTGTCGAACTAATCCCAGAAACTGGGGACACTAAAAAGTTGAATTGCTAATCTTGAAATCCACCCAGTGGATCACGCCATCTCAGTGGTAAAAAGCTGCAGGTCCTGACTCCATTGCTTGACAAGTTCGTGCAACTGTTTGCGCTCTTTTCCACCCAGGCGCTCACCGCCACGACTAAGTATGCGGGTAGCACCAGTGATGGCACTGCTGACTGCTTCGATAAGTCGGGAGGGTGTGATTGATTTAGCTGCATCTGTTTCACCATCGCTACCAATGTTGTCGGCTTTTCGTAGTATGATGAATGCATCGATGATCCTAGCCAGATCTTCAAGCGTAATTATTTCCAACTCAGTCCAGGTGCGCGAATGTGAGCGAGCGCACAGAAAGAACCAATAGCCTGGTCAGTGTCTGCAGTAAGGGGGATACCAGCATAGGCAACTACGCCGATTTCGCGAAAAGCTTGGTTGTGACACAAAACTGGATGCTTGCTAGCGTCCTCGACTATAAGCTTGGTTTTCTCAGTAACAACCCACTGGCAAAATGAATGAGATAGCGGTGTTTGCCGTGCGCTCAACAATGGTTCGCCCAGACCGAATTGACCCATAAAGAACGGCCTATCCTTGTCAACGAGAGACATCACGGCGGTTGGAGCATTAAGGAGCTTTGCAGCAAGCGCCGTTAACCTGTCGAAGGACTCCTCTGAGGCGCAATCCAATAGATTTGCATCTTCGAGCGCCTTCAAACGATCGGGATTGACGATGATCTCCTTGGGCGCTTCGGTAACCACCAGGGGCTGTAATAGCGTTTTTTCCACGGTGACGGCGATTTCTTTCCCGTCGATTTCCGGACTAAAACAACATTGGGCGCCAGCCAACTCTAGTTCCTCACCATCCTTTTCGGTGAGCACATTAATCGCAAGCACTGGAATATTAGCGGTATGTGCGCTGGATCCTAATTCTTTCAGCGCCTTGACTGCCCCACCTTCTAGCTGGCTGTTGAGTACTATGACATCGGGTTTCACTTTCAAAGCTGTAGAAAGCGCATAATCCGCTTCGGAGCAGAATGACACTATAAACCCGAATTCCCGGATTACCGTAGCGAAGAGATGGGATTCCCTGAACTCTGACTCTAACAGAAGTACTTTACTCAAGTTGGCCATGCCTGTTCTCTGAAACCTTATCCAAATTTAACTCTGTCTATATATGATATCCCAGTAGTTGATCGATAATCCGGAAAAATATCAAGAATTACCGGTAACAGGTACCAATGGATTCTGCGGGCTCTACGGCTCCCACGAACCTTTCGATCAGGCTACCCTGGAGCGGCTATACCCGGATCACGCAAGCTATGTAGCAGGGGTAAGGGCGGTGGTGAGACAGAACCTGGATGTGGATTTTATTCTTCCATTCGCAGCAGAGCGAACCATACGTGAGGCAGAAGTATCGGACATCGGTAGTTAGAGCTGCTGCTACAGCCTACTTTTTGAATTTGGCGGCGAGGGCGCTGCAGCGGGAAGTCCATGCTTGCTTAACAAGGTCTTTCTGGTCGTACAATTCGGCGGCGAGTCTAATAGTCAGTTTGAGCCGGGTCTTGTTGTCCACTTCCTGAAATTGGGCAGTCACCTTACTCTCGCAATCGGGCTGTGTACTGCTTCGCCAGGTGAACGCCAGTTTATTGGGTATATCCAGTTCCAGATACTCTCCATTGTGTATTATCTCTGATCCCTTGAAGTCAATAGTGAAGCGGAACGCACCGCCTTTCCTGACCTTATTTTCCAGGCTAATGACTTTTCCCTGTTGGGTATGGGCTGCAAACATCCAGTCACCAATAAACACCGGTATAAGCCAATGATCGAATACCTGCTGACTGGGGGCGTTGATAGTCTTGGAGAGCTTGATCGTGGTGGCTTTTGCTACGGGTTGCAGCGGAGCGGCTGGTTCTTCGAACATGGAAAGCTGATTACTGGTCATCTTGTCTGTCTGCATCGAATGGATTAACCGGCAGAAGCTCCTCATTACTGCCGTGTTTATTATCCCGTGGAGATTGTTGACGAGGTTAGCAAATTTGCAGAATCAGGTCCAAATTCAGCATCACAGGGGTTTCTGCAATTTGAGAAGAAAGCGATCCGTATTGCGATTGAGGCGGGGATCGAAAATGCTGCGGCTATGATCGTCACTGGGCGAGCGCAATAATTCACTGGACTCCACATCGAATCCGGCCTGCTCTGCCAGATCGATTGCCTGTTGGGTCTGCATGCGATGCATATCGCGGTTGTCGCGCCCGGCAATACCAATATGATCGGTAACACCAATGACTCCTCCAGGCTTGAGCAGGGTCTTTAGTTGCAGCAACATGTTCAGGGCGCGTTCCGGATTAGGATTGTAGTAGTCGTGCAGAGTCTGAGCGACGATTACCACATCGAGGGATTCCTCTGGCAGTCCGATTTCTTGAAGCGGCCTGACGATTTGGGTGACATTGCTCAGATTCCCCTGGCGAATCTTGTTATTCAGCGCTTCACCCTGGGTTATGTTCTGACGATCTTCTACGAAGCGTAAGCCGCGCGCTGTGTTCTGAGCATACACGACGCCATCTGGACCGACAGCCTTGGACAGGATAAAGGTGTAGTAACCTCCTGCCGCATAAAGATCCAGCGCGGTCATGCCGGCTTCGATTCCCAGAAACTCCAGTACCTCGACAGGTTTTCGAACGCTATCTCGCACAAAATCCGTGACCTCACGATCCGGTCCGGAGATAGCGCGACGCAGGCTCTGGGTATCAAGCTGCGCCCCGACCGGGAGAGCAGTGATCAGTAGATACAAGCCCAGGGACATGGCTTTCAAAACTGCCCATTTGTTTTGCGCATACATGGTGAAAATCCTAGTTCGCCACCTGATGTTAACTGTTAGATCATCAATCCGATTCCACGAGCCATCAGATATGCCAGCATGGGAATGATTACCAGCAGCAGCAGTTCCAGTTTCATTAGCAGGCGTACCAAAGATGGTACGGCATTTTCCGGGAGACGGTCTCTTCTGACCTTGAAGAAATAGAATGTTGGATAGACAGAAAGTGGCGCAGCAAACGCGAATAGAACTATCTTTATCTGAAAAAATAGATTCATCCCGTAGAACGCCTCGGGTTTTCCTACCCCGAGCCAGAGAATCACGCCGAATACAGCTACCAGAAAAGCACTTATCCTGAAGATGTTGTCCACCTTGACCAGGTTGATGGCTTCTTCATCGCTTATTGTAGGACTGATCGCCCTATTCTCGATGATAAGCGTGATGGCCAGTACCAGGATGGCAAGGTAGTGTAGCAGTCGGAAGATTGTATACAGCACGGCGCTATCATACTGGAATAAGGGCAATTGGGCTTGAGATTCCTCAAATAGATGCTGATTTCCTGCATTTCTTGCTATGCTTCAGCCTGCCGTGCGCTTGACAGGACAGATATATTGATGTCTACCCGGAGATACTCATGACTACAGATTTACATACTCCAGCTGCTGATATTGCGGATGAAACCCATCTCAAGTCCAGTATGCGCAAGGTGGCACTGACCGCTCTAGCTGGTACCAGTATTGAATGGTATGACTTCTTCCTCTACGCGACAGCGGCAGCACTGGTATTTCCGGCGGCTTTTTTCCCCGAGTCTACACCCACCATGGGTCTGATCCTGTCCTTCGGCACGTTCGCTTTCGGGTTCATAGCCCGGCCTGTTGGCGGCATAATCTTCGGTCACTTCGGCGATCGCATTGGCCGCAAACGTACCCTGGTAATTGCCCTGATGTTGATGGGCATTGCCTCTACCATGATAGGGCTGATGCCAACCTACGCCACCATCGGTATCGCGGCACCCATTCTGCTGACGATTTTGCGATTCGCCCAGGGTTTGGCGATCGGTGGGCAGTGGGGTGGTGCCATGCTGCTGGTAACCGAGAGTGCCCCGGCGGATAAACGGGGATGGTATGGCGCCTATGCACAAGCGGGGGCGCCTGTCGGTGTAATTCTGGCTAACCTGGCCTTTATTATTATCAGCGCTACTTTCTCTGAAGAATTTTTCATGAGCTGGGGCTGGCGCATTCCATTCCTGGCCAGCGTGTTATTGATCGGTATCAGCATGTATGTGCAGCTGACAATGGAAGACACCGATGCCTTCAAGGAGTTGGAAGCGATGAAAGAACAGCGCCTGGCTGAAACATCAGGCACCCATGAACCCGTGCGTCGCTCACCGGTGCTGGAAGCCCTGATAAAGTATCCGAAGCGAATCGCACTGGCGGCTGGCGCATTCTTGTCGGTACAGGTTGCCTTCTATATTTTGATCGGTTTTATCCTCGCCTATGGCGCCGATCCCGGCGGCGCCAATATGACGCGGGATAGCATGTTGGCGGCGGTACTCATCGCCTCGGCACTG
>DMJN01000320.1 GCA_003451715.1 Gammaproteobacteria bacterium
TAAACATGTACATCTTTGCGGCAGTAGCGATCGCCGTGCTGGTAATCAGTTGCATAAATTACATAAATCATGCCACTGCTCGGGCGACCGTCCGCATGAAAGAAGTTGCCATGCGAAAAATACTGGGCGCCAGTGGCCAAAATCTTGTGCTTCAGTTTCTCGGTGAGTCGGTACTATTCATCGCACTGGCATTCGTAGTTGGCATACTGCTGTCGATGCTGGTGATTGAGCTTGGCTATGTGGAGGACTTTACCGGCAAGACAGATTTGGCTTCTCTAATCCTAACGCCCGGTCGGCTGCTGCTGTTTATCCTGGTCGGACTCAGCGTAGGAGCCTTATCCGGAATCTATCCTGCGTACAATCTGGCGCGACAATCGATGATAGAAGTATTCCGGCCCCGACAGAAGAGTTGGCGTATCGGTGTGCCATTGAGGCAGTTGCTGGTTCTCATACAGATGATTGCTTCAGTAGCAATTGTTAGCAGTGTTCTCATTATGTTGCAACAGTCGAATTTTATGATAGAGACGCCGCTCGGATTTAAGAAGGAGAATCAGTTGATTGCCAGGATTCGTGGAGCAGATGCTATTCGCAGCAGAGAAGCGATAATGACAGAGCTCATGCGACACAATGAGATTCTGTCTGTGGTGGAAATGGGGGGAGCTATCGGCAGGGGGCTCTCTGTTTCGGTACTACCGGTCGAACAGAATAACGGAGAGACAGAAGGGGTGACCACCAATAATTTTAGCGCGGGCGTTGGATTTCTTGACACTCTCGAAATTGAATTGTTGCAGGGAAACATGTTCAGAGCCGATCAGGTGGGCAGTGAAAACCCGGTAGTTTTAGTAAACGAAACCTTTGTAGCACAAATGGAGTGGGATCAACCGATTGGTAAAAAGGTAGGTCGAAGTGAAGTCATCGGTGTCGTTCGAGATTTCCACTATCTGCCCCTACACGAACCCATCGCTGCAGTCTTTATTCAGCCCTATATCGATGATTTCCTCGATGAGTTGACAGCTAACCGGTTGGAAACGGTGTCCCTGGATTCCACTATCAGTGTGACTGGAAACGATACAGTGGAAACCAGGGAATACATTGAACAGACCATCCGGCAGTTCTCCAATCAACCCATCGTGGAAATGTTTACGCTCACAGAAACCTGGATTGAGATGTACGACGATGAGAATCAGACGATCTTCCTGATCAGCATTTTCAGTGGGATATGTATTGTTATCTCTCTATTGGGGCTGGGTGGGTTGGCAGCCTACACGACACAACAGCGCGCCAGGGAAACGGCTATTCGCAAGGTGTTGGGCGCATCGGTGCCCAATGTAATCACTCTACTATCTCTGAATATGATAAAGATGATTGGCCTTTCGATACTTCCAGCCATACTGGGGGCTTACTATCTTTCCAATGTCTGGCTGGAGAGGTTTTCCTATCGTGTCGAGCCAAGTGCTACCCCCTACTTGCAAGCAATACTGATTGTGTCTCTCTTCAGCATCGCGGTCCTGGTGTTGCAAACCTATCGAACAGCGCAGGCCAATCCGGTAGAGAAGATAAAGTACGAGTGACAGTCTGGCCCGGGAATCAGCAATGCTGCTGGGTATGCGAAACTACGCTCCAAGTCACTGCCTGCCAATGGCTACAGTCAGGTTAATGGGATATAGTAATTTCCTGCCGACGAGTTACGTGCGACCCTGATAAGAATAGGACCAGTGAAAGAGGAAGCTTGCAGCATGGCCAGCAGCACCGGAGTTCAACCCCCTCGCGTATTCCCCATACTTCTTATCCTGATTGCTCTTCCGCTTGGATTGGGTGGTCTACAGCTGGTGTTTCTGGGAGGTTCGTTTTATTACCTGCTGGCAGGAATTACACTGGGCGCCTGCGCGTGGCGTTTATGGAACAGCAATCCCCAGGGATCGCTTATCTATGGTGGCTGGTTATTCTTCTCCATTGCCTGGTCATTCACGGAGTCCGGCACCAATCTGTGGGCACTGGCGCCGCGCATTCTACCCTTCGCCGCTCTTGGAATCTGGTTTGTAACTCCCTGGTTACGCAGATCGCTCTACCAGGGTGATCCGCCACCACTGTTTGCCTCACCGATCGCAAAAGCCTGTGTCGCGCTGTCACTGGCAATAACGGTATTCGTATTCGTCGACGGCACAGGCTATGAAGTAACAGAGATGTCACCCCGCAGCGGCATTAATACTGTCAACACGGCAAGCGATTGGCCGAGTTATGGCAATAGCCTGAAAGGGACGCGTTACTCACCACTGCAGCAGATCAATACTGGCAATGTGGCCGACCTGGAACTGGCCTGGACTCATCGCACCGGAGCAGGTGGTGCATTCAAGGGAACGCCACTGCAGGTGGGTGAACTGCTCTATATGTGCACCGGAGGCAACATCATCATCGCGCTGGATGCGGAGAGTGGAGACCTGCGCTGGCAATTCGATCCGCTGCTTGATCCTGCCCACCTGGCCGCCGCGCGTTACTTTACAACGGGTTGCCGGGGCGTGTCCTACTACCAGGCTCCACCTGACTATGATGGCGAATGCTCCGAACGCATTCTCAGCAATACAACCGATGCCAGGCTGATCGCTGTAGACGCCCTGACCGGTGAGCGCTGTTCGTTGTTTGGTGATCAGGGAGAAGTAAACCTGACCATCGGCATGGGCAACGACCCGCGTATCGCCAACTTTCAAACCTCGCCACCGGGAATCGTCAGTGGCAATGCCGTGGTAGGTGGCTGGGTAATCGATAACCGCTCGGTGGGTCCACCTTCAGGAGTCGTGCGGGCGTTCAATGCCATCACGGGTGAATTCGCCTGGGCCTGGGACATGGGCCGACCCGGCAACACTGGCGAACCGCTGCGGGGTGAAGTCTACACACGGGGTACTCCCAATGTGTGGAGCCTGTTCAGTGTGGATGAAGAGCTGGGATTGATCTTTGCACCAACCGGCAATGAGACTCCGGATTATTTTGGCGGCTATCGCCTTGAGGTAAGCGATCAATATGCCAGTTCGGTTGTTGCCATTGAGGGCGATACGGGCAATGTACGCTGGTCTTACCAAACCGTGCATCACGATATCTGGGATTACGATGTTCCCTCCCAACCCACACTGATTGATCTGCCCGGTGACAATGGCGAAAAAGTCAGGGCAGTCCTGCAACCCACCAAACGAGGTGAAGTGTTCGTATTAAACCGTGAAACCGGAGAACCACTTTTCGATATTCAGGAGCTGCCGGTTCCGCAAACCGGCGGTGTTCCGGAAGACTACGTGGCTGCAACCCAGCCTTTCACGGTGGATCTGCCGGATTTTCGCATGCAGCTTAGCGAGGCGAAGATGTGGGGTATAACACCCCTGGACCAGATGTGGTGTCGTATCGAGTATCAGAAGATGCGTTACGAGGGTCACTTTACGGTGCCGGGCGTGGGCACTATTTTGCAGAATCCCGGCGCTACCGGTGGATTCAACTGGGGCAGTGTGAGCGTGGATGAAGTGAACAACCTCATGATCGTGAATCCGTTGTTCATGGCGAATCAATTAACACTCATTCCTCGAGGTGAACTGCCGGAGGGTGTTACCGGCAGCCAGTTGGGAACGCCTTACAGTCATAACACACAGCGCTTCATGTCGCCATTACACGTCCCATGCATGCAACCACCCTACGGTATTCTTGGTGTAGTGGACCTGGAGACTCGAGAATTGTTGTGGGAGAAACCCATCGGCACGGCCAAACACACCGGTCCGCTGGGCATCCCGACACGACTACCCCTTACCGTGGGCACTCCCCAGACCGGAGGCACGGTCACCACCTCCGGAGGGCTGATATTCAGTGCCGGCGCGTTTGATAATACGGTGCGTGCCACCAATCTTCGTGATGGTAGGGAATTGTGGAGTCAGCCCATTCCCTATACTGCCCAGGGAACACCGATGACCTACCTGTCCCCTGAAGGCAAGCAGACCGTCATCGTGGTGGTTCCCGTATTTAACTCGACCCGGGGTTCTGGATACGAACCGCTTCCTGCCGAAGAAGAGGATCCGCTGGGTGGGTATGTGTTCGCCTATCGCCTGCCCTGATTTTCTGATTATCAGTTCCGTGTTCTCCGGCCATCAAACATTCACACTCCGAGCAGTTATCGGCGCATGGTTGCTGCTACTGGTCAATCCAATCCATGGTCAGACTTCCCTTTATGTATGATCGGGAGTTTCCAGCCATCGGATATGGGTCGGCACAGACACGCGATGCGATCTCTCAACTACAAGAGTGTCTCAATAGGGGAGACATGGCACTTTAGTTTGATGCAGAAAGAGGCTACCTGGGCATCACTTCAAACAACCACACAAATTCTCTGGCGACGGAGTCGTCACGTGGCGCGCCGCCTCTGCCGTATTTACGGCTGCTTTCCGTCATCGCCGCGATCACGTCCGGGCCTTCGGTAACGGGCCTCAGACGTTGCTCATAGAGCGTGTCATCGACACGCAGGATGATCCGGTCGTCCTCACTGACGCGTTGTGGCCATTGCTTCCACAATTGACCTATCCGGGTATTGCGACGACCGCTGGCGATAAACATGCGCCCGTCAACGACGGAGATCCAGATGGTTTTCGAGGTTCCGAGATTCAGGGTTTCCATCTCTATTTCTTCCCGGTCCTTCAAAAACGTCCAGTCGGTGGGCGAGGCGGCTATTTCGCCGCTACGAAACGGCCCGCCGACACTGATGGTAAACCAGGGGATAAACTCGACAGGGCCATCGTGCAGTCGCATGTAGGTATAGAACAGACCCATAGCCACCACGACCGAGCCGAATCCTATGCCGAGCCATTTCAGAATGCTTCTAATCATATTCTTGTTTTTGCTCTTGTTGTTCTGATTTGCTTCCTGCTGATTAACTTAACCGAATAGCTTGCCCTTCTCCAGGAATTGCAACACATGTTCTGGTGTCGGTACAGATTCGTCCAGTCGAGGACATCGCTCGAGATTTCCCATGACAGTGTCGAGAGGGATAACCCCGGCCCAGATATCGGTCTCGTAGTCTTTCTCGGCATCGATGGGTGGTCCTGTACGAATTTTAGCGGCTGCCTCATCGATTGGAATCTTGATTACCAGGGTGGCATTCAGTTCCTGTGCAGTGTGCACTCGCAAGTGGTCAGCACGGTCCGGGACCATGTTGTTCACGAGCAGATCCAGTATTTCAATTTTTTCATCGCCGGTGATTTGTTCTGCCGTGCCGAACAATGTAACCGAACGATAGTTGACCGAATGATGGAATCCGGAACGCGCCAGTACCAAGCCGTCCAGCAGCGTGACGCAGACAGAAATGGTCTGCCCGTCCAGCAAT
>DMJN01000101.1 GCA_003451715.1 Gammaproteobacteria bacterium
ACACTGACTACTTTCAGGCGTCGGTAAGGAATAACAAAGAACAAGCCCACCAGGAACAGCGCAGCGAATGAGTTGACTCCATACCATAGATGGCCGATACCCTCGCTGATTACATCTCCGGCGACACCGTAGGTACCTGCCCCACCGATTCGGGTGCCGGCAACCCCCGCCGCCAGCATGAACACACCCAGGGAGCCCCCTCCTATGGCCCAGTCTGAGGCACTGGTGTTACTACGATTGAGATAGAAGCCAAAGCCGGCAAAAAAACCCAGGTAGAGAATAATGACGACTGCAGTAATACCCATGCATAGCTCCGTATTTTTATTATTTCCAGTCCCAGAAACACCATAATGGCTCCGGCATACTATACCAGCGGTCCTCAAAGTATCTACAATCGTTTCCCGGTGTGGTAGAAACACCAGCGTGTAAAAATATTTGTGAATGAAATAAAAAACCTCACTATGTGATCAGCACTAGGGAGCCTCTGAAGACAGGAATTTCAAATGACAGAACCAGGATCCAATGAGTGGCTAGCCCAGGTACGGGAAGAGATTATCGATCCCGAACGCCCGATTATCGATCCCCATCATCACCTCTGGATGAAGCGCTTCAAGCGAAATTATCTGCTACCCGAGCTATGGAGTGACACCGGTTCTGGTCATAAGGTACTCAAGACTGTATTCATGGAATGCAGTGCCTTCTATTATCGGGAAGGACCAGAACATCTACGACCCGTTGGCGAAACCGAGTACATCAGCGAATGCTGCAGACAGAGCCGGGAAGATCCGCATAATGCAACGGTTGCAGGCATCGTGGCACACGCCGACCTGAGTCTGGCCGGTAGCTCGGTAGAGTTGCTAGAGGAAGTTCTGGATCAACATACCCAGAAAAGCGATGGCCTGTTGCGGGGTATTCGCCACGGTGGAGCCCGGGATAAACACCCGGAGGATCTGTTTATTGCCTTACAGGCACCTGCTTACCTATATGGCAAGGAGTCATTCCGTAAAGGGCTGCGGATACTGGCGGATCGTGAATTAACCTATGACACCTGGCACTACCACCATCAGAATCTGGACTTCCTGGATTTAGCCCGCGATGTACCGGAGATCACCATGGTGCTTAACCACTTCGGTACACCTTTGGGAGTCGGTATCTATAGTGGCTGTAAAGATGAAATCTTTCAGGTATGGAAGCAGGAGATCGCAGAACTTGCCAAATGTGAAAACGTCTATGCCAAACTGGGGGGACTGGCAATGCCCGACAACGGATTCGGATGGCATAAGGCCGAGCGACCTCCCACTTCCGATGAATTTCTGCAAGTACAGAAAAAATACTATCTACACACAATAAAGTGTTTCGGCCCTGAACGCTGTATGTTCGAAAGTAATTTCCCTGTGGACCGACTCTCCATCAACTACCATGTGCTATGGAATGCATTCAAAAAACTCACAGCAGATTTTAGTGAAGACGAGAAACACGCACTGTTCTATGCTACGGCAGAAAAAGTCTATTCCCTGAAGGAATAAGGCTCAATCCCTGGTCTTCGGCCTCGACCCTGAGACAGCCCCTACCTGGAATTTATGCGCTTTATCACTGCGCTGCTGGTGAGTATGACTTTCTCTTCAACACGCAGGGTACAGCGGCTGAATACCATGGACCTGCCGCGCCGGATTATTTCACATTCCCCCTCCACCAGATCGCCCTCAAAAGCCGGTGCGACGAATTCGTTATTGCAGCTAACGGTAGCGACACTCTCACTCTCACCCATGTTTGCGCCGAGGCAGAGCGTATAGTCAGCAAATGCCATTAAAATACCACCGTGCACGGAGTCATGTGCATTCAAATTATGCTCATGAACGCGGAATGCACTACGCGGCGTCTGTCCATCTACAAAAAAAAAGAAAGGACCGATGTAGTCTTCGGTCTTGTCGCCTACCCAGTGTTTATAGTGAGAGGGTACGCCGTAATCTTCAGGCTTAAACGTCATGACAGTCCTGGTGTTGTTGCATGGTTAATCATCATCGTCATCAGGAATAGCAAGATCCGCTGCAGCACCGACAAGCTTGAAGGGCACCTTGACAACCCCGATGGTCGTATCCACCGCTACTCCCAATACGGCTCCGACACAGGAATTCAGTGCCAGACAGAGCACGATCACAAACAACAACCGCTCAAATCTTCTCAATAATCTGCTACTCATAGTATTAGCTGCCAGTAGCCCACATCGACCTTACCGCCGAACTTGCTACCGACTTCCTCAAATTGACCAATTTTCCTGAATCCCAGCTTCTCATGGAGTGCCACGCTGGCTTCATTGGGCAGCGCGACACCGGCGATTAATACATGTATCGGCGTCTTTCGGACTTCATCGATAAGGGCTTTCATAAGTCGCGTCCCGCGCCCTCCCCCGTAATATTCATGGTGCAGGTATACGGTGGTTTCCTTCGAAAAACGGTAGGCAGAACGCGTCTTCCAATCAATGGCGTAGGCATAACCAATAAGTTTGCCGTCTTCCAGCAGCACCAACCAGGGATTCTCATCACTAACCCTGGCAAAACGTGCCGATATGTCATCGCCTGTTATGGGTTCTTCTTCGAATATGATAAACGTATTGGTTATATACCAGTTATAAATCTCGACAATCGCTTCTGCATCAGCACGGGTTAATCAAGCCACTCATGCTATCGCCCTTGCTAGCGTGGTCTGTTTACCAGTGGTTGTATACGATCAATACCCACGCCACGCTCCACCAGCTCTGCGAACTCTTCGGCCAGATAGTTACTCTTATCTGGTGCCTCCTGAAAGCGTGCGATCCTCGGGTCATTATCGAAAAGTGCGAAATCCTGCCGGTCCGGTATCTTCTGCCCCGGTAAACTCGAAACCCATTCGGGGGATGGGGTGACCAGCACCACGTTGTGAAAATTCTCCTCGTGTATGTTGCGCCATGGCACGTGTTTATCGAACCAACCGGGAATAATGACATCACTGAAATGCGGATATAACACCAGGTCATTTCCTGCATTAAACATCAGGTCGAAATGATAATCGACGATACCACCATCCCAATAGAGCCCGCGCTGTGCTCCAGCTATGTCCCGGATTCCCTCCAAGACGAACGGTATAGCACCACTGGCCATCATGGCATCGAATAGATTCTCCTCCGAGAGTGACACACAATGCGTATCGATATCATCCAGCGCAGACCAGGGTGACAGTTCTCCCATATTGCTGAATACGGTGCGCTGAAAAAACAACGACAGGGATTTACGACTCACGCCATTAGCAATTGCACTGGAGCCCAACATAAATTTCTGAGCCAATTTGTTGTTAGATGAACCCAAGCCTTTGCAACGAGCCGCCAGTATATGGGTGCGGAATATCGGGTTTTCAACGATCTGTTGGATTCCGTTCATCCCCAGCACTCCCAACAATATCCCACGAGCACTCTCGGTAATCTCCGCAACCGTGGGAATGTCTGAATAGCGTTCCTGGCTATACAGGTTTGCAAGGCGCTCGATAGCCCCTACCGGGTCGGAGATCGCCAGGCAACACATGCGCCAGGCTCCTGCCGAAGAACCCAAGGTATAGAGTGCTTCGCTGCGGGTGGCGAAAAATTCGCCGTACAGATAGCGGTCCAGCCCAAATAACACAAACCATTTTGGACCTCCCCCCGCGCCCACCAGCACTTTAAACTGATCCGCATGCAGGTCTTCGGACTGTATGCGCTTCAGTGCAGTGGGTCCGGCATAAATAGACAGGGCTGACATAGGCGGAGAATGATACAATCGGCGCCGCCAGTAATCTACAGGTGTCCGGCCGAATCCTGTAGCAATTCTGCCCCTGTAGAGACGAAATGAATACGACACCGCTGAAAA
>DMJN01000334.1 GCA_003451715.1 Gammaproteobacteria bacterium
GATGAAGTTCAGACTCTTATTGACCAGGCGTGGAAATGGGTGGGCCGGATCGAGTCCTAATGGGCTTACCACGGGTATGATTTCATCGAAGAAGTATTGTTTCGTCCATTCGATAACCCCATCGCTCCATTCATTGCGATGCAGGAAATGAATGTTTTGCTGTGCCAGTGACGGAAGCAAATCTTCATTCAGGATTCGATATTGTTCATTCAGTTCAGATCGTACTATTTGATGTATCTCTTTGAGCACCTGTTCAGGATACTTGCCATCCGGGCCAGGACGTTGGCGTCCGAAGTCCAGCTGTTTCTTCAATCCGGAAACCCTGACTTCATAAAATTCATCAAGATTGGAACTAAAAATCAGTAGGAATATCAGGCGCTCGAGCAAGGGATGATTAGGATTCCTGGCCTGTTGCAGTACCCGTGAATTGAATTTTAGCAGGCTCAATTCCCGGTTATGAAAATACTCGCTATCGGAAAAATCTATCTCCGGAACCTGCTCTTCAGCAGTTGTCTGCACTGAATTTGAATTATCGATAACGACCTCGAGTGGATTTTCTGGTGAGTGCTGGCTCATTATCAATTCTCTAAAGCTGTTCGATTAGTCATCATTTACGTGCTTTGTAGAGCCTAAAGCCGCCGGCTTTCTGCGTTGCCTGGGTCGTGGAATATCCAACGGCTGGTTCTTGGAGTGAGAAGATGACAGCGCAGAGGATTTTGACCACACCAGGCTGCTGATTTTAGCACACTGCAGCCACGATATTCCCTGCGCTTGCCAGTGAAATGATTAGGATGGTCGGACTGGCAGCCCGCAATAAATCCTCACCACCTTGCTGCTACCAATCAATATCCTTAGCCTTGTTGGCCAGCTTAGCGAAGTAAAAAAAACATATAAAAACATAGTGTTATCTAGTATTTCTAAACTTGTTTCTGAGCCTTATCCTGTGACTTTGATGCACTCATCCCCTGTTTGGGCAGCACTGGCTGCAGGCTAGAGTGATCTTGCTGTGAGCAAGAGTGGTCAACTACTTGTTCAGAGGGTCCCGAGGTTTTATCCTTCAGTCACTCAGCCGTCCGTCGGCAGATCAGAGGGTACTCGTGAATAGTAAACTTGTTGCACTAGTGGTAAGCCTGATTCTCGGACTTGGTCTCGGCCTGCTGTTGTTGTTCTTTACCGATGCAAATGTGGACAACGTCGCTGGCGGTCCCACTGATCCTGTCGGCAGTGAAATCACCACTACACCCGGGACATTCACGGGCAGGGTCTTGAGTGCATCCGGTGCCTCGGTCGTGGGTGGTGAGGATATCGTCGCCGGTCACCCGGTGACGGCCGCCACGGTCTACCTGGTTCCAACCACCGCCATCGACATCAGCACACAAATGACCGCCAGTGCCATCTACGCGGCGCCTTACCCGGCAGAAGCCTACGATGAACCACTGGAAGACAGTATCCGGCTCAGGGGCACAGAATTTCCACAGGGCACAACCGATGCCCAGGGTAATTTCAGCATAGACAACATCCCGGAGGGCAACTTTTTTGTACACGTGACACCGGCCCTTGAGGATAGCGAACACCTGCCGGGCGGGGATAAGAGTCGGCAAGCCTTTTCCGCCCGCGAGCTATCCAGTGAGGCAATGACCATCGAGGTTTCCAGTAGTCCTTCCATGACCGCCAGCGCAGTGGGCAGCTCTACCTGCCTCACCTGCCATGACGACAAGAGCCACTGGCAGCAGACCGGCCACAAGATAGCCTGGACCGCACCCGGTGCTCCCGGACCCATGCAGGATCACTCCAGATTTCCAGATTTCTTTAATGCCCTGGATTTCTACATCGAGACCGATGACTACCGTGAAGGAACCCGCCTCGAGCTGGGAGACTACGACTCCAGCAGGGGAAATGACAAATTCAAACTGCGGCTAGCCGGCGATTCCCGGTTGCCCATCGAGACAGTCTATTCCGATGTGTATTTATGGCGAGAGGCAAGCACGAATGGCACGGGAAAGTATTTCATCAGCATGGCTAACCGTCTCAACCCGGATGACCCTAACAGCCCTGCCCATCTCGAAGTAAAGCTATTGTACGGCGGCGCGGTGCACGACCAGCGTTATATTGTTTCCGCGCCGGCGAGCTTCGGCGACCGCCCCGGATGGTATACCGTGCTGCGCTATAACTTAACCGGCAATGACACCAGGCTGAACCGGCAACGGCGAGTCTGGCACGATTACAAATTTTACCTCTGGTGGAATGCGGGAGCAGATGATCGCTACGGCACGGCGGATGATGTCATTGAGGCGCCGCCGGTTAATCAGAATACCATCCAGACCATGTGTGCCAGCTGTCATTTTACCGGCTGGGAACGCTATGAAGACGAGGCAACCGGTCAGCTAATGGCCCGCGCCGTCAATGATGTCGGTGGCGCACTGAACATCGACGACGATCCCGAGATGGATGAGATCAATATTGGCTGTGAGAATTGCCACGGTCCAGGCTCAGAGCATGTCGCCAATGCCGGCCGCAGTCGATTTATTGTCAATCCTAAACTCCTGTCGGCGGAACGCTCCAGTGTGGTCTGCGGTAGATGTCATGATCGGCGCCAGGGCTTTGGTGGATCGGTTCTCGGTTATACCCAGGCACTCAGCGTGGAAGGGGAACTGGCAAGACCGGGGATAGGTCGCCATGAGCTGATTAACAAATTCACAGATCCGGTTAAGAAGGGTCCGACCATGGCTGGAGCTGGCCTGGAATACAATATCTGGCCTGATGATATTCACTCCAGCAAGCCTCATCAGCAATATTCGGATTTTTTAAAGTCGAAAATGTACCGCAATGATCGATTGCTGGTCAGCTGCTCGGATTGTCATGACCTCCATGGAGGTACACCGAATGCCCGCTGGTTGATTCACGATCAGAATGATTCCAATTCTCCCCTGTGCCAGCGCTGCCACGAGGTGGAGATTAACGATCATATGCAGACCAAGTTGGGTGCCACCATGAAGGGTCATCTTACCCGTTGTATCGATTGCCATATGGCACCCACTGTGAATACCGGCGGCATAGCAGGGGCATTCGGCCGGATGATCCAGACACCGCCGTTTGCCGATGCCGCCGAAGAATCGAGAAACGTTTACTGGGAAGGTCCCATGCGTTCCCATGTGTTTGATGTGCCCTTGAAGACGAATGTGATGGTTCGAGGAGTGGAGCCGGGGCAGGCCATGCCTGTTCCGTATACGAACTCCTGTGGAACCTGCCATGAGGTGGATGAGTTACCGTTTAAATAGACTGAGTTGCCAGTAAGCGGCTAGCGCTGAGAATCAGGGATTAATGACATGGCGTATTCTGGGGGGATCAACAAACAGCTGGAGTATTTTTCCCGACGGCCTGCTTGTCTGTTACTGATCGCCGTGTTGTCTGCGGTGCCTGCTAAGGTCTTCGCCTATCGGCCCTTTGTCTCTACCGACGCTGACGTGGTCGAGGCCGGTGAGATCGAAATCGAATTTGGCTACTTCAACTGGGAGCGGGCCAACAGGGAGAACAGCTACGTTACACCGCAATTGGTTTTCAATTACGGCCTCTCGAATACCCTGGAGCTGATCGGAGAATTTGAGTTAGAACATGTGTCCGGGGAAAGCAGCCAGCTGGTTGATCCTGGCTTATTTTTGAAAAAGGTTTTCAAGCCGGGTGTGCTGCAGGGCAGTCCGGGGGTAAGCTTTGCCGTAGAGGCAGGATTGCTGCTGCCATCGGCCATCGATGAGGAAGACCAGACCGGATTCGAAGCCTTCGGCATACTTAGCGGCACCGCTGCCAATTTTACCTGGCACCTGAACCTCGGTGGAGGTGTAGATCGAGCTAACCATGACGCCTTCGCTCTGTGGGGGGTAATCCTGGAGCATCCCGTCACATCCAACCTGAAGCTGGTGGCAGAATTTAATGGAGAGAGCCTCAGAAACGAAGCCGCCGAAAACTCCGGCCTGCTTGGTATGGTCTGGGAATCGTCTGCGATACCGGGTTTGACACTGGATCTCGGTATTCGCCACGGATCCAGTCGGGCGGCGCCAGACTGGGGAGCCACCATGGGACTGAGTTACAGTTTCTAAAGAGACTGCCCCTGGACGAAGGTCGACGATTGGCGCGGTATGTTTCCCGTTTACAGCAAACCGGTGATGGTGGCCAATTTTATACTCGTCGTTACTAATCCTAATGTTCGCTATTTGAAAATAGCTGTCTATACTTAGGAACTCAGCGATAATAATTGCAGCAAAGCTGCCATCCAAAAAGTGATCAAGGAAGACTCATGCTTGGATCTTACTCGCAACAACTGTCGGACACTCCCGTTCCAGAGAGCTTTGGCTCGACAGGCTCCCACAAGCAGGATTTCAGCAGTACAGCCGCCAGCAATCTGGATCAGGCTCTCGACCCGACCCAGCTCTATTTGAAAGAAATTGGCTACACACCACTACTAAGCGCAGAGGAAGAAGTCTATGTCGCACGCAAAGTTGTGCAGGGTGATCCGGCTAACCGCAGGCGTATGATCGAGAGTAATCTGCGACTGGTTGTAAAAATTGCGCGCCGCTACTTGCATCGAGGTTTGTCGATGCTGGACCTCATAGAAGAAGGCAATCTCGGCCTTATTCATGCCGTCGAGAAGTTTGATCCCGAGAGAGGGTTTCGTTTTTCTACCTATGCGACATGGTGGATTCGGCAAAGTGTCGAAAGAGGCTTGATGAATCAGACACGCACGGTTCGTTTGCCGATCCACGTTATTAAAGAAATGCATGCCTATGTTCGGGTCAAGCGTGAACTTTCCTCTAAGTTCTGCAGGGGACCCACAGTCGAGGAGATAGCCAGGTGGCTGCAGAAGTCGACTGATGAAGTTAAACGGGTGTTGTCGCTGCATGACAAAGAGAGTTCAGCGGATGCACCGGCCGATACGGAAAGTGAGAGACCGCTGCTGGAAAAGCTGGTGGCTGGCAATGTCCGAAATCCCGAAATGAGTTTTCAACGGGCCGAGTTACAGAGCAGCCTCGACTGCTGGATGAAAGAATTGACGGCGAAACAGCGCGACGTGCTGTACCGGCGATTTGGATTGAAGGGGTATAACAGTGACACGCTGGAAAACGTTGGTTTCGAAATCGGTCTCACCCGGGAGCGCGTTCGGCAAATT
>DMJN01000033.1 GCA_003451715.1 Gammaproteobacteria bacterium
AAACAAAATCCCTCCGACCCCTTTTCCTTTTTTTAGACAAAATGGATGAATTACCCGCTAAATTCTGAGAAAATGCCGCGAAAATTGGCAAACTTGCTAAAAACAGCCACGGCTTGGGACTGTTTGTAGCATCCAGGATTTAGATTATGGCGGCTATTCTGGCTCTCAATGGGCCAAATTTGAATTTGTTGGGCCAACGCGAACCCCATATCTACGGCTCCGATTCACTGGACGACATCAATGCACGCTGCGAGGCACTATGCGCCGCAGCGGGCCATGAATTTACCTGTTTGCAGAGTAACGCAGAAGTGGACTTCATCGACCGCCTGCATGAAGCCCGCGTCGATGGGACGGCGTTCATGTTAGTTAACTTCGGTGGTTTTACCCACACCAGTGTCGCCATCAGGGATGCAATCCTGGCGGTAGAAATTCCCTTTATCGAAGTACATCTCTCCAACCTTCATGCCCGCGAGGAGTTTCGTCAACATTCCTACTTCGCCGATATTGCCGTTGGCAGTATCGTCGGGCTCGGGGCACAGGGTTATGAACTCGCATTACAGGCAGCGTTTAAACGACTGGAAAGCTGAGCCAGGCTTGGCAGGAAAAAAAATGGATATCAGAAAAGTTAAGAAGCTCATCGAATTACTGGAAGCCTCGGACATCGCCGAGATTGAAATCAAGGAAGGCGAAGAGTCGGTGCGCATCAGTCGTGCCTCAAAATCTGCACCATCGCAGCTGGCCTTTCAGCAAGGTCCGGCACTACCACTGGCGCCTGCAGCTCCCAAAGAACCCGAGGCCGCCGCCACAGCAACACCTGCTGCCAAAGGTAATGTCATCCAATCGCCAATGGTCGGCACCTTCTATCGGGCACCCTCACCCTCTTCACCGCCTTTTGTCGAAGTAGGTACTCACGTCAAAGCTGGTGATGTGGTTTGCATTGTTGAGGCCATGAAGATGATGAACCAGATCGAGGCAGATCATACCGGTGTAGTTGAAGCCATACTGGTGGAAGACGGCGAGCCGGTTGAGTTCGACCAGCCACTCATTACCATCGTCTAAATTTTCTGCCAACCTGTTTCCTCTGTTCCAGGATCACGCAGTATGCTCGATAAAGTTCTGATAGCCAACCGCGGAGAAATCGCGCTTCGAGTGTTGCGTGCCTGCAAGGAGCTGGGCATCAAGACAGTGGCGGTTCACTCAACTGCCGACAAGGACCTGATGCACGTCAGGCTGTCGGATGAATGCGTCTGTATCGGACCACCCAACCCTACCGACAGCTATCTGAATATCCCCGCTATTATTAGTGCTATGGAAGTAACTGACGCCGATGCCGTGCATCCGGGTTACGGTTTCCTGTCTGAGAATGCCGATTTTGCGGAGCAGGTTGAAAACAGTGGCTTTGCTTTCATTGGCCCTCAAGCAGAGACTATTCGCCTTATGGGGGACAAGGTATCGGCCATCCAGGTAATGCGCGAAGCCGGTGTTCCCACAGTTCCCGGTTCCAATGGGCCGCTGGATGACAACAAGGAACGTACCCTGTCGCTGGCCAGGGAGATCGGTTACCCGGTTATTATCAAGGCCGCTGCCGGTGGCGGTGGTCGCGGCATGCGTGTAGTACACAATGAAGCAGCGCTGCTTAAAGCGATTTACGTTACCCAGACCGAAGCTAAATCATTCTTCGGCAGTGGTGTTGTGTACCTGGAGAAATTCCTGGAGAAACCCCGTCACGTCGAAATCCAGGTGCTGGGCGATGGGCAGGGCAATGCGATACATCTGGGTGATCGCGACTGTTCCCTGCAGCGCCGCCATCAGAAAGTGTTAGAAGAAGCACCCGCTCCCGGTATCCCGGACAAGCTAAGAAAGAAGGTTACTAAAACCTGTATCCAGGCCTGCAAGAACATGAAGTATCGCGGCGCCGGGACGCTGGAATTTCTCTATGAGGAAGAGAATTTCTATTTCATCGAGATGAATACCCGATTGCAAGTCGAGCATCCGGTGACTGAAATGATTACTGGAGTCGATATCGTCAAGGAACAATTGCGGCTTGCCAGCGGTGAGCCGCTGTCGATCTCCCAAGCGGATGTTAGCCTGCAAGGCCACGCCTTCGAATGTCGTATTAACGCGGAAGACCCGGCCACCTTCCTGCCCTGTCCGGGCAAGGTAAACCTGTTTCACGCCCCGGGCGGACCAGGCGTCAGGGTGGATTCCCATCTCTACAGTGGTTACAGCGTACCCCCTTTTTACGATTCACTGGTGGCCAAGCTAATCAGCTATGGTGAAAATCGGGATCAGGCTCTGGTGCGCATGCAGATAGCGCTGGATGAACTGCTGGTTGACGGTATTCGCACTAACATACCGTTGCAACGGGAACTTGTTCGCGATGCAGATTTCCAGCATGGTGGAGTGAACATCCACTATCTGGAACATAAACTTAGCTCCTGATTTCGTCTTAGGACCGATGTGGCAACAACTCAAAATTCAGCTTGAGTCTGAGGATTGCGCGTCACTCGAGCAGCTGTTACTCGAGCACGGCGCTCTTTCCATCAGCTATCTCGACGCAGAAGACCAACCAATATTCCAAAAGGAGCCAGGTAGCACTCCTTTATGGGAGAATACCTGCCTGCTTAGTCTGTTCGATGAAAATACTGATCTAAAAGCTCTGCTTAACAATCTACGGCATAACTGTCTGGTGAAAAACCCTGATGAGCTAAGCATAGAAATACTCGAAGACCAGAAATGGGAACGCAGTTGGATGGCTGATTTCCATCCAATGCAATTTGGGCAGCGACTATGGATCTGTCCCAGCTGGCTGACACCCCCAGACCCGAATGCGATAAATATTATACTGGATCCGGGTCTGGCCTTCGGTAGCGGTACTCATACTACTACGTCCCTGTGCCTGAGGTGGTTGGAACAGGCACCACTGCAAGGCGCCGTAGTTGTCGACTACGGATGTGGATCGGGGATCCTGGCAATCGCTGCAGCGCTGTTGGGCGCGAGCAAGGTGCACGCCGTGGATAACGACCTCCAGGCGATTGCAGCGACGATTGATAACGGTTACCGCAATAACATTGCTGAAGGAGTAATCACGGCTTACCTGCCGGATGCCTTGCCATCACTACAGGCCGACATCCTGGTTGCCAATATACTCGCCGAGCCGCTGCTGGATCTGTCGGCCAAATTCTCGGAACTGATTAAACCAGGTGGCATGATTGTCTTGTCCGGTGTACTGGAAGAGCAGCTTGCCTCATTAGTAGCGTGCTACAGCCGCTGGTTCCACTTGGATAACCCTGTGGTAGAACAGCAATGGAGCCTGCTTAGCGGTACTCACAAGGCGTGATATCCGCTTGCTGTTCACCTACAATCGGTCAATGTTGTACGAATCTGCCCGCCAGCGGAAGAACTGAATGGCTTTTCACGTAACCCAGTGTCCCAGTTGTGAGTCTACCTTCAACACCAGCGCACGCGTGTTGGAATCGGCCGCCGGGAAAGTCCGTTGCGGTGCCTGTCTAACAATCTTTCAGGCTATTGACAATTTTATCGATCAACAATCGATTGACTCAACCGATGACGAGTTGGTATTTGTCGGCAGCTCTCCACACGACTATTTCAATCCATCCACTTTTCTGACTCGTAGCGCCCTCCAGGAGGATGAAGAGGAGCAGCAACCTCAGGCACAGCAGAAGCAGCAAGCACTCGTCGATTCCGACTTCACAGAGGCTCCAACGGCGTTCTCGGCAAGCGACGAGCAACTCGAGACGGAGCACAGCGGCGAAGCTGCAACCTATCCTGTTGGCGCAATTTCCGAAGGCACCGATGAGGAACTAAAAGAAATCGATGCTGGAATCCCCGACCAAAGCCACTTATCAACGGATGGGACGTTGACAGCGACAATCCCGGATCCGGCTCAGATAACCGATGAGCCTGACTCGCCCTTCCTCCCGAATCCCTTCGCTTCCTCGGCAACATTTGACGAAGAGTCTCTGCCCGAATTACGAGCCTCGCCTGGGCCAGAGCAAGACCTACAGGCACAGCTCGACACACCCCAAGCTATTCAATCCCCGGAGATTCCACAGGATTCAACCGGTTTTTCCGTCACCGAAACCGAAATACCGGATTCCACGGAAGCCGCTCCGGAAGGATTGGCCCACTCTGAACCTGAGCCCGGCAAAGAGACGCAATCACCTCTCACAGAGCTAGATGACTCCACCCTCACTGAGCTGCCTCCCATGGATGAGGCTGCCGTGGAACCGGAAACCACAAGCGATCACAGCGATGATTTCGAGACTTCTCCACAGGATGAAGCGGACTCCACCGCTGGCAGCACTCTGCCAGGCTTAATTCCCAATAAACCGGAAGACGTCAGGCTATCGACTTCATTCCAGTTGTTTCAGCAACCACTGGCGGAAATAACTTCATCTTCACAGGACGGTAACGCGGCTACGAGTGATGAGGGTGAAGCCGAAGCAAGCGAGGATCTGAATCTGGAAGATACTCCTGAATGGTTCGACACAAACGAATCCGAATTAACGGAGCAGCAACTAAACGCGGAAATCGACGAGCATGACTTCCAGGAATCGATTGTCGAGGGAATCGAAAACACCGACCAACAAACTGCAGAATTTGGTGCTAGCGAAATTAGCGGAGCCGTTGCTGCCACAGCAGAGAGTGAGGCAGCAGAGACCGAATCGGCTATCGTCTCCGATCCTCGTGATGCTAACGCGGATTCCGAACCTGTAGCTGGGCTGGTAGAAGAGGCGCAAGAAGATTCAACAGAAGCGATCAGGGCACGCGCTCTGCGCACCGAGTTGCAGGACACCGAAGCGCTGGAAGTGATACCGGAAGAAAATCTGGCAGCGCTGGACGAATTCTCCACCCCGGTGGAGCTGACAGCCGGTAAACAACGCTACTGGGGACGGCAGATCGCATTTACCCTGGTCAGTATATTGCTTGGTGCCATGCTGGCGGGCCAATACCTGTGGCGGCACATGACACTGTATAGCCAGGTTTCCCGAGTAAGACCGGTTTATGAATTGGCGTGCAGCTGGATAGACTGTAGTTTACCGGTTTACTCGAATATCGATGAGATACGCAGTGAAAACCTGGCGATACGCAGCCATCCTCAGTTGGATAACAGCTTGATGGTAAATGTCGCATTTAGAAATACAGCCAATTTTCCACAACCCTTTCCAGTGTTGATACTAAGCTTTAACTCACCTACAAACGACATTGTTGCCCTACGAGAATTTGCACCGCAGGAGTATCTGGATTCTGCGCTGCAATCGATCAATCTTATGCCCGTGATGTCGCCGGTGCAGGTTGATATGGAAATAGTCGATCCCGGACCTGGCGCCTCAAACTACACTCTGGCGTTTCGCAGTCCAGAAAATCCGGAGCAAATTTTCCGATAGTCACCACTGGCTAAACTGAACCTAAAAATGGCTTTAAAGACCTTCTGCTCCCGGCTATCATAGGCAGCCCACAAATCAGAGCCTTTATGCAAAAAGCTTCAGAACTGTGATCGACATCGGCCCCTACAAACTTCGTAACAATCTCTTCCTCGCTCCGATGGTGGGTGTCAGCGACACACCCTTTCGAGAAATCTGTACCGAGCAGGGAGCCGGCCTGACCATCGGAGAGATGCTTACCTGTAACACGGCACTGTGGAACAACAAGCGTAATCGGCTCAAACAAGTCAAACCGAGCATCAGCACACCTCAGGTGGTTCAGATAGCAGGTTCCGACCCTGTGATGATGGCGAATGCCGCATCACTCAATGTGATCGGGGGTGCCGAGGCCATAGACATAAACATGGGCTGCCCGGCGAAGAAGGTGCTGAAAAAATCGGCAGGATCTGCACTGCTGAAAGATCCCTAACTGGTAAGGGACATACTGCGCGCGGTAGTACGGCGTGTTGAGGTGCCTGTCACGCTAAAAATAAGAACCGGTTGGTGTCCAGTAACTCGCAACGGCGTTGAGATTGCCAGGATTGCTGAGGATTGTGGAATTCAATTACTCAACGTGCATGGACGTACGCGAGATTGTCGTTTCAAGGGGGCTGCCGAATACGACACTATTGCTGCTATTAAAGATGCTGTATCGATTGCCGTAATCGCTAATGGCGATATCGATAGCCCGGTCAAGGCGGCATGGGTTCTGGAACATACCGGTGCAGATGGACTAATGATTGGCCGCGCTGCACAGGGACGATCCTGGATTTTCAAAGAGATTGAGCAGTATCTCGCACCAGGGAGGCAGAATGCATCGATGAATTTGTATCAAAAATCGCAAGTAATCGAGTCCCACATAAAAAATTGCATAGTTTCTATGGTCA
>DMJN01000130.1 GCA_003451715.1 Gammaproteobacteria bacterium
GACGTGGGGCTCACGGGAAAAATGAGAGCCACAGTTCCTGGGGATGAGCTGTCTGACTACATCAGTGGACTCGTCAATAAACTTGGGAAATATCCCGAGTCCTTCCTTGATGTTGTCGCCGCGCCCAGGTCCAGCAGACAGACACCGAAGGCAAAGTGCCCATCCTGTTCATATCGAGTTTCAGTTCCCCGAGAAATGGTTGAGTATGGGCCGCCTTTTTGCCCAATACATAATGAAAAAATGGAGAAGAATGGGGATTGGAATCCATAAGCCGATACTCTATTTGGTCAATTTAAAGGGCTTTCTATTAGAGCGATGCTTCTCTAAATACTGAAGATTTCTCGCAAAGGCTCATAGCAATTAGCGCGCGATAATAATTTAAATCGCGACAAATGAGGCAGAGATATTATTTCAATATTTTTATCTGTCCTATGTTTGGTTAAAGATGTTGGATTCCAGCCGGAGGGTATCTGGGTTTCTTGGTGAGCCCCCATACGGTCGACAAAAGTTTTTGATAAATCCGAACCTGTAATAATTACCGTTTTTATCCTCCCCTGATCCAAAACCATTTTCCAGAAATCAACTCCTAACTCAAGCCCGGCGTCTTTCTCTACTGAGTTAAAGTCACTCCATGCTGCGCTTCTAAATGGATGTGCGTATCCTGTTAGGACTTTGTTTGGGTTTATAGCTAGTAATTCAATAAGTTTGATGTATTGCTCTGTAATAGGGGAACGAGTGGTATACCTCTCTATGAAATAGGAGTTTCCTCTCTCTTCTGAGGTGCATCTTATTTGCGCGTCGACAGGAGTTGCTGCTCCTGGATTCAGAGATATAAAAGCATGTGTTGCATCCTCTATTGTCTTCCAAGGGCAGCACAATAATTTGTAACCTAAGTTGAACGAATGTGACTTTTCTAATTTATTTAATCGATCTTCCCACCATTCTTTTTTTCCAATTACGTTTGTATTCACAGCTCAAGCACGAGCATTAATTCAGGTAATTCTTCCGGTTTTAAAGTGGGTAAATTGACCGTTTTTGGGGCATTAAACGCTTTCCTAATACCTGATAACGGATTAGAGAAGATTAGGCCCGTATTTACCGCATAAACCATGATCTCATTGATCCATCCGCAGATATTATCAATAGTCTCAAGCTTTCCTTCTTTTGCCAGAGGTTCCAGTATCTCAATGGTATCAGCGGCGTTGACCTTATGAAGCGGTGTTTTTCCTAATTTCTTATAGACATGAAGCTGCAGCCGGCTCGTTATCTTTTTGTAGTATGAAGTAGAGATGTTCTCCCGTTTACGAGCTAGCCATTTTTTTGCCACGACCTCAAAGGTAGTGAGGTACGCTAAGCCCTCTTTTTTGGATTGTTCGATAACATAGGCTTTGGGATCAACATCTTTAGCCAGCAAATGCTTAAAACCCTGTGCTTCGCTTCGTGCATCGGCAAGAGAAAGATAGGGATATTTTCCCAGACTGAGGTTTGTTCGTTGTTTGCTGAAAGGCCGTGGGTAATTAAATAGCCAGCTTCGAGTGCCGCTTGGCCTAATTCGTAAATACAAACCGTCACCGTCCGCAAGATTATATTCTTTCTCTCTAACTTTGGACTGCTTTACGAGTGTATTAGTTAGTCGGCTGGTGGTGTTCCCCATTGCAACATTTCCGTCAATATTAGCCGGTGTTACAATGAGTGTTACATTAAAGTCAGGATGTTGCAATATTTCACTGTTTTCTACAGGACACTAAATACGGGCCTATACAAGGCATTTAGGAGCTTACAGGACTTTATTAGACGGTATAAAACACTGATTTGGTGCGGACGGGGAGACTTGAACTCCCACACCTTGCGATACTAGAACCTAAATCTAGCGCGTCTACCAATTCCGCCACGTCCGCACAGGTAGGATAAACAGGAACTGAAATCCTGCTCGAGAGGGCGCGTATTATACCCGAACCCCGTCTTTTGCCAAGTTCAGCCAGGAGGCGATGTCAGCTCTTCAATTCTCAAGCTATACTCGCAGCTTTACACTCATTATCAATACAAACCAGACAGGAAATTCCCATGTCCCATCTCGAAATCTCTCAAGAAAATGGCATAGCGACACTCACCATGAATCGCCCGGAAGCAAGGAATGCACTTAGCATGGAAATGCGTTCACAACTGAATGATGCACTGCATGATATCGAGCGGGATGCTTCCGTACGTTGTGTCGTGTTGCAAGGTAGCGGCGATCATTTCATGGCCGGTGGTGATGTCAAAGGCATGGGTGAATCAGTAAAGAAATCACCCGAGGAGATTCGCAAGGAATTCCTCCTCAGAATCCATGACCTTCACCCTATTATGTTTGCTATGCGGCGGATGCCAAAGCCAATAATCGCCAGTTGTCGTGGCGCAGCAGCAGGGGCCGGAGTCAGCGTCGCGCTGGCTTGTGATCTGATCATCGCGGCAGAGGATGCATTTTTTACACTTGCCTACTGCAAGATCGGAACCAGCCCGGACGGATCATCCTCTTTTCATCTGCCCAGGGCGGTTGGCATCAAGAAAGCCATGGAGATCGCCCTGCTCGGCGATCGCTTTGACGCCCAGACTGCCAAAGACATGGGCATGATCAACTACGTCGTACCCACCTCCGAGCTGGAGTCTGAGACCAGCAAGCTGGCCACACGGCTCGCCAGCGGCCCAACCCGTGCCCTGGGTAATACCAAGGCTTTACTCTATCGCTCGCTGGAGAGTGAGTTCGAATCTCAGCTGCAGGCTGAAGCAGAGTATTTTTCCGACAGTGCCTCCCATGCCAATTTCAGGGAGGGAGTAACCGCGTTTATAGAGAAACGCAATCCAGTCTTTACCGGGGGTTAACATGGTATATTTTAAAGGCTGGCACCGGATGAGGATTGTGCGCGCTGCAGTGCCTCAATAGTTTCCTGCAGACGAAACAGGCTTTCATTGATCTGCAGCCGGTGGGCATTGACCGATTCCATCGACTCTTCGATGTATTCCAGCCGGCCTAACAGGCCAAGCACGGTGCTATCACCACTGCTCAGTGCCTGACGAATGGTTTCCATGTCGGAACGCATCACGCCCAGTTCGTCGACGCTGGCGTTCAAGCTGTTTAACGACTGATTCAGTTGCTGCATTTCGTTGCCCAGACTATTAAGCCTGGTTTCATTCGCCATGAGAGACTGAGTCGCGGCTGCTATCGACTGACTCTGGGTGGCTGCAGTCTCATCCTGGCCTTCATTGGCCATCTTCAGCTTGGCGATCTCGCCTTGAATATCATCGAATTGCTGATTGTTGCGCCGCCAGTTGGCCCATAGCAGGTCATACTGCTCGATGGTCCGCTCGATATTCTCCATCAAATTGTTGTCCGATTCCTCGGCGGACTCTCCTGCTATAGCGAGGCGCAATTCCAGGTCACCGATGCGCAACTCCGACTGCCGAAGCGTGGTCTGATACTCGTTATAGAAATAGTAGGCTCCATAACCGCCACCCCCCATGCCCAGAGTGAGCAGGATAAGCATGACGCGCACGGGCCAGGTGCTTACTTTGACCTTTTGTGTGTAGTAGCTGGGACGCAAGATATCCTGACTCTGGGATCGCTTGTTGCTGAGATGAGAGTCAACATCGTCACGCTCCGGCACCATGGGTGGGATATTTGTCAGATCTTCGTTTTCGCTCATAACCGTGCATTATCCTAAAAATCCACCAAGGGCGCCATCCCGGTGTCTCTACTGCCTTTTAGCAGGCGCCTGGTGCTAGCTGATGACTCAATACGAGGCCAGATGATAATATTGCCGCAGCTTACTCCCGCTGAAGAATTTCAGTGAGAGTGAGAATAACAATATTGAGACTCAATCATCCTGGAGCCCCTGCTATGGAATTGGAAAACCTAATATCCTACCTGTTTCGCTGGATTCACTTTTTCGCCGGCGTCGTGTGGATAGGCCTGCTGTACTACTTTAACTTCGTGCAAACTGAATTTTTTAAGGAAACTGATGCCACCACCAAGTCAGCGGCAATCTCAAAACTGGTGCCACGCGCCCTGTGGTGGTTCCGCTATGGCGCTCTGCTGACATTTTTAAGCGGGCTGGCCCTGGCAGCCTACCTGGCCAGTGCCACCAACTACTATATAGTAATCGGCATGTTGCTCGGCACCCTGATGTTTCTGAACGTGTGGCTGATCATCTGGCCCAAACAGAAGATTGTGATCGCCTCAAATGAGCAGGTACTCGGCGGTGGCGAAGCCTTACCCGAGGCGGCGGGTGCCCTGGCTAAAGCGGGGCTTGCCTCTCGAACTAATACGCTGTTTTCACTGCCTATGCTGTTCTTTATGGGGGCTTCGGCTCACCTGAGTGGAGCCGGGCGTGTCCCCATGTCATCCGATGGCAGCGCCAGCGTACTGGCTATGGCGTTAACCGTGCTTATCATTGTCGCGCTCGAATTCAATGCCATCAAGGGCAAGACCGGACCCATGACCAGTGTTGTCGGCGTCATACACTGTGGTATCGGCCTGGGGATCGTGCTGCTCGGCATCATCGAACTGCTCTGACTTAAAAAAGCCCTACTGAAAAAGGCCGAATTGGAGCATCGGCCTTTTATGAATATATCTGGAGACGCTGGCCGACATTGGTTTTGATACAGTGCTGGATCCCTGGGGCAATGCCCCCCAGCATCTCCCCTTCGATGAGGATATGCCAAGCGAAGATAAACGCCAAGACACGGGTGAAGACCCGGTAAACAACGACTATGACCTCTACAGTAAGGGCAAGGATGGGGAAACCGCCATATCGCTCACATCAGCAACTGGCATGGATGACATCGTGCGGGCCGATAACGGCCGCTACGCCGGTCTTGCCGAAGACTACTGAACCAACTACTAGCAAATTCGAAACCAGAATGAATAGCAGGCGCTTTGAGAGGGGGCCTTTCTCGGTGTGCTTCCACGCTCAAAGACTTGATTAAAGCATAACTGGTTGTAGGTCAGACCACTAAAGCGCTACCCGATATCCATACCAGTCAATCTCCAGAACGAGAAAGCCCGAAATCCTCACGCACAATATTAAGAATAATGTTCGTGCTGTAAAAATTTCGGGCTAAGCTAGTATCAAAGGAGCAGATACGCTCCCTAAAAGCCGGCCTGTTACATCATGCCGGGCATTCCGCCTCCCATACCGCCCATATCAGGCATCGGAGGAGCACCTTTCTCTTCTGGTAATTCGGTTACCATCGCCTCGGTTGTAATCATCAACCCGGCGACCGAACCGGCGGCCTGCAATGCTGTTCTGGTCACTTTGGCCGGATCGAGAATGCCCAGGCCGATCATGTCACCATATTCGCCAGTAGCAGCATCGAATCCATAGTTGCCCTCACCTGCGGCAACCTTGTCGAGCACAACAGATGCCTCTTCGCCCGAGTTGGCAACGATCTGTCGCAGAGGCTGGGTCACTGCCCTAAGCGCCAGCGCGATACCCACGTTCTGATCTTCGTTGTCACCAGTCAGGCCTTCTACTTTCTGCAAGGCACGAACAAGGGCAACACCACCACCGGGTACCACACCTTCTTCAACGGCGGCACGGGTGGAGTGCAGAGCATCTTCTACACGAGCCTTCTTTTCCTTCATTTCGATCTCAGTACCGGCACCCACTTTGATGACCGCTACACCGCCGGCCAGTTTGGCAACACGTTCCTGCAGTTTCTCACGATCGTAGTCAGAGGATGTTTCTTCTATCTGGGCGCGAATTTGGGAAACCCGGCCTTCGATGTTTTTCACTTCACCTGCACCATCGATAATAGTTGTGTTTTCCTTGCTGATCTGAACGCGCTTGGCAGAGCCAAGATCTTCAACATTGGCACCTTCCAGATTGAGACCAACCTCCTCAGAAATCACCGTACCGCCAGTCAGGATTGCTATGTCTTCAAGCATGGCCTTGCGACGATCACCAAAACCTGGTGCCTTCACAGCAGCTACCTTCACAATACCACGCATATTATTCACCACGAGAGTGGCAAGGGCCTCGCCTTCCACGTCTTCGGCAATAACCAGGAGTGGACGTCCAGCCTTGGCGACATTTTCCAGAAGCGGCAACATGTCACGAATGTTAGATATTTTTTTATCGAATAATAGGATAAAAGGATTTTCAAGATCAGCACTCATGCTATCCTGATTGTTGATAAAGTAGGCGGAAAGATAGCCGCGATCGAACTGCATTCCTTCAACCACATCCAGTTCATTTTCCAGACCTGAACCGTCTTCCACGGTTATGACACCCTCCTTGCCCACTTTGTCCATTGCCTTGGCAATGATCTCACCAACTTGTTCGTCGGAATTGGCTGAAATCGTACCAACCTGTGCGATTGCCTTGGAATCGGTACAGGGAGAAGAAAGATTACCGACCTCTTCAACCAGCGCAATTACAGCCTTGTCTACACCGCGCTTGAGATCCATTGGATTCATGCCGGCGGCAACTGACTTCAGCCCTTCGTTAAGTATGGATTGAGCCAATACAGTCGCGGTAGTGGTTCCGTCTCCAGCCACATCTGAAGTCTGGGAAGCCACTTCTTTAACCATCTGTGCTCCCATGTTTTCAAACTTGTCTTCCAGTTCGATCTCTTTTGCAACAGATACGCCGTCTTTGGTGACAGTTGGTGCGCCGAATGATTTATCCAGAACTACGTTGCGACCTTTTGGGCCCAGCGTGATTTTCACTGCATCAGCCAGAACGTTGACACCTGATAATAATTTTTGGCGTGCTTTATCGCCGAATTTTACGTCTTTAGCCATTTTTGAAAATTCCTATCTTGTCTAAATGATAATTGGTTTGAATTAACGGGTTTCTTAGTACGCTTTGTTGCGTTATGACTCGATAACACCAAAAATTTCGCTTTCATTCAAAATCAGTAACTCTTCGTCACCAATTTTTACCGTGTTGCTGGAATACTTACCAAATACAACGATGTCACCTACTTCGACATCGACTGGCTGAGTTTCACCGCTTTCCTGACGCTTGCCTGGTCCAACGGCGACAACTTCGCCTTGTGCTGGTTTTTCAGTGGCCGAACCTGGCAGCACGATACCTCCTGCTGTGGTTGTTTCTTCTTCCATGCGTCGCACTAAGACACGATCTTGTAAAGGCCGGATATTCATTACTTATCACTCCTAAATCAAAAGATTTGATTAACAGAACTGAATCAAAAGAGACCACCCTCGTCTCGGTGACCAGAGTAACCATCCTTAATACCAATCTGTAGCCACAGGCTCCGAAATACGGCGCATTGCGGCAATTTCATTGTTGCAACCCTAGATGGGGATAATCGGGGAAAATTCAATGGCTTATTGCCATTTAGCTCTCTTTTAATACTCTTTTAACCCTTATTTTTCAGTGGTTTTTCGGAGTATTAAAGGCAAATATTCCGTAACTTATTGTTTTTAATATATTTATTGTATTAATGCAACTTGTCATCGGGCCCATTTTTTTCCTGGCCCTGGTCCAACTGAGATAGCCCATCCTCTGTGTACTCGCCCTCATAGACCTTGGCGGAATCCGCTTTGTAGGAACTGTGACCCGCGGACCAGAATTCGAAGCCGCCTGACCCTCCACCCGGCCTGAAAGTGCGCACCATGCCCGAGTGGATGATGCGCCGTGCTATAGGCCTTCGAAAAGAACCTGTCAGGAAGATGAATCCCAGCGTATCGGTGATAAAACCAGGGGTTAATAATAGTGCACCGGCACCGGCCAGCATCATGCCTTCGACGATCTCCTGTGCCGGTAATTGGCCGGACTGTAAGCGATGGTTGGCTCTGGTGAGTGTCGATAGCCCCTGCCGTTTAAGAATCTGCACTCCGATTACAGCCGTCAGTACTACCAGGCTGAGCGTAGCGAGACCGCCAATCCGATCGGCTACCTCAAACAAAAGCATCATCTCCGTCAATGGGATGATGATGAATAGAATAACGACAAAGCGCACCGGCAACTCCTGTCAAAAATTACATGCACACTCTATCATGATATGCCTGAGATTTATTGGAATTCGGCTCGCATGAACAACAAGCAGAAAATCTGGCAAGTAGTGCATCAGATACCGAGAGGCAGAGTCGCAAGCTATGGCCAGGTAGCAAAGTTGGCTGGCTTGCCTGGCTACGCCCGCTATGTTGGTTACACCATGAAGCTGCTTCCGCCTGATACCAAACTGCCCTGGTTCAGAGTAGTCAATTCGCAGGGGTGCATTTCATTTAAGCCAGGTACCAGCCAATACCTTCTACAGAAATCACTGCTGGAGAACGAAGGCGTTGCATTCGTCAATGGAAAAATTTCAAGAAATGATTACAGTTGGAAAAACTAGAAAAAAACACCTGCGACCAGCAATGACTCTCCACTAGCTCAATTCACTAGATGAGAAAAATCTGAACACTCCGAGGAGAAAGAAACGAGCTACTCCTATTCTTCTCTTGCAGCGCCACCCAGGGATACGTCAGCAAGGCCGCTGCGAATCATATACCAGAATAGTAAAACACCAGGAAAAGCCAGGAATGTAGTGAGTAAATAGTAATTCACATAACCCATACTCTCTATAAGCCCACCTGCAGTAGTCCCCGTAAGAAACCTGCCAGCAATGCTGGCAAGTGCTGAAAGTAATGCGTATTGGGTCGCGGTAAATCGTAAATTACACAGGGCTGACAAATAAGCGACTACTGTTACGCCACCAATACCACTGGCAAAATTTTCAAAGCCAACCGCTGCGGCCATGCCAATATTAGTATGACCGACAAATGCTAACGCAGCAAAACTGAAGTTTGAAACGGCCATGAGTATCAAACTAACCAATACGGAGTGTTTGAGTCCCATGCGAACATACATGATGCCGCCGACAAATATGCCTACGAGAAAGGCAACAAAACCAAAGCCGACATCATAAAAAGCAATCTCTTCATTACTGAAACCCAAATCATCAAACAATAGACGCAAGGTGAGATTAGCGAGTGTATCGCCTATTTTGTGAATCAATACAAAACTAAGAACCAACCATGCTCCCTGTCGCCTGATAAATTCAACGAGCGGACTAAAATATTCAATCAGGGCATGTAATAAACCTTTGGTCGCAACTGGTTCGATATGACGCTTTGGTTCGCCCATGAACACTCCGACAAGAATTGCCGGTAAAGCAAAAATAGCACAAGAGATATAGGCTATGGACCAGCCGAAGCGACTGGCAATTATCAGGGCCACTGCCCCGGTTGTAGCAGCACCGATTCGCCAGCCATATTGAGACATGCCCGAGCCAGTACCAAGTTGATAAGGCTCCAGTAGTTCAATGCGATAAGCATCAATAATAATATCCAGCGTGGCGCCACAGATACCTAGTGTGATTGCTGCGATGGCTACCGTTAGCAATGCCTGGTTTGGATCGGCCACTCCTAAAAAGCTAACAGCCAGAACCACCAATAGACTGATAACCCAAAGCCAGGAACGTCTTTGCCCAAAGCGACCTATAACAGGCAGTTTCACATTGTCGACAATAGGTGCCCATAGAAACTTAAAGTTATAAGCCAGGAAAGTTAATGCGAAGGCTGTCACTGCGCTTTTTGAGATGCCATCTTGTGCCAGGCGTGTGGTGAGTGTTGCCCCGATAAGGGCATAGGGAAAGCTTGAAGAGATACCCAGAAAAAATGCTGCCAGGGGTGCTGCTTCAACATAAGGACGGACACTTTGAGGCAGCCTGCTTCGCCAGCCATCCACTACCCTGATTTCAGCTCTCGACATACACTATCCTAGGGACCAACTACTTATTCAGAGTCTCCCCAGCTAGTCACGAAAATTATTGTATTGCAATGGAATTCCCAATTTTGCTTCTTTTAACATGGCGATAATCTTCTGCAGATCGTCTCGCTTCTTACCGGTCACTCGTAACTTCTCACCCTGGATAGCGGTTTGAGCTTTTATCTTTGTCTCTTTCACCATTTTTACAATCTTGCGAGCCAGTTCCGACTCGATACCCTGTTGAACCTTCACCATCATCGTGGCTTTCTGACCAGTCACTTCGATCTCAGCTTCCAGCAGGCTTTTTATATCGATGCCCCGCTTGACCATCTTACTACGCAAAATTTCCAACATCTGTCTCACTTGAAAATCGACTTCGGCACTAACTGATATTGCTGCCAAATCTATTAGTTCGAACTTTGCATCAACCCCCTTGAAATCGAAGCGGGTTCCAACTTCTCTGTTAGCTTGATCAATAGCATTATTAACTTCATGCATATCCACTTCTGAAACGATATCAAACGATGGCATTGTCTATGTGAATCCTCTATT
>DMJN01000013.1:0-1490 GCA_003451715.1 Gammaproteobacteria bacterium
AACCAGGGCCAGCGCACCCATGCCAGTGACGGCTTCGACTCGACGTACACCGGCAGAGATTCCTGTCTCACTGGCAATCTTGAACAGGCCAATATCACCAGTGCGATTAACATGGCAGCCACCGCAAAATTCCACGGAATATTCGCCACCCATGCTAACGACGCGAACCTCATCGCCATATTTTTCACCAAACAGTGCCAGGGCTCCCTTTTTCTGGGCATCGGCAATCGGCATAATTTCCTTTTCTACGGAAGAGTTGGCCAGAATCTGAAAATTAACCCGTTCCTCGATCTGTTTGAGTTCGGCTTCAGTCAGTGGCGACGGGTGAGAAAAATCAAAGCGCAACCGGTCCGTATCCACCAACGAACCCTTCTGAGTCACATGCTCCCCCAGTACAGTTCTGAGCGCGGCGTGCATCAGGTGGGTTGCGGAGTGATTGAGTGTTGTCGCCGATCTATTTTCATCCGCGACCTGGGCTGAAACCTGGTCGCCAATTTTCAGCGCACCTTCTGCCAGAGACCCACGATGAATCACCGCATTGCCCTGCTTCTTAGTATCCACCACATCGAATCTGGCAGCGCTACCCTGCAGTACGCCCTGATCTCCAATCTGGCCACCAGATTCGCCGTAGAAAGGCGTGACATCGAGCAACAATAAGGCTTCCTGTCCTGCCTCAACTTCCTCCAGTGAAGTCCCGTCGGTTGAGAACAGGGCAATTATCGAAGAGCTGCCCTGTAATGCATCATAGCCGATGAATTCGGTTGCGATTGCAGGATCTATTTCGAGTTTTTCGACCGCCGCAAATCTGCTCGCCTCCCGGGCCTGATTCTGCTGTACCGCCATGGCCTGCTCGAAACCATGCATGTTCAGTTTCAACTCGTGCTCGCGCGCCACATCGGCTGTTAGGTCAACCGGGAAACCATAAGTGTCATAGAGCTTGAATACAGTCTCACCGGGAATGGTGTCGCCCTGCAAATCTTTGATGGCCTTATCGAGAATGACCATGCCGTTCTCGAGTGTGCGGGCAAATTGCTGTTCTTCTTCGGCCAATACTTTTTCCACCAACGCCTGCCGTTCGATTAACTCCGGATAGGCCGACCCCATTACCCGGGCAAGCGAAGCCACCAGCTTGTAGAAGAATATATCTTTAACACCCAATTGATACCCGTGGCGGACAGCACGACGCACGATGCGGCGCAGCACGTATCCTCGACCTTCTTTCGATGGCACGACGCCGTCTACTACCAGGAAGGCACAGGAACGAATATGGTCGGCAATTACCTGGAGTGAATTATTGTTTAGATTCTCTGTACCCGTGATCTGCGAAATGTCCCTGATCAGACCCTGGAACAAATCGGTTTCATAGTTGCTGTGAACGTTCTGCACCACCGCAGCCAGCCTCTCCAGACCAGCACCGGTATCAACCGAGGGCTTCGGCAGCGCCGTCATGCTGCCATCGGCTTTGCGTTCGAACTGCATGAACACCAGGT
>DMJN01000013.1:1803-6976 GCA_003451715.1 Gammaproteobacteria bacterium
ACTGCATGAACACCAGGTTCCAGATTTCGATATAACGATCACCGTCTTCATCGGGACTTCCCGGCGGGCCACCAGCTACATCGGGTCCATGGTCGTAAAATATTTCTGAACAGGGCCCGCAGGGTCCGGTATCCCCCATCGCCCAGAAGTTATCTTTCTCTCCCAGGCGGGAGAAGCGCTCAGGATCTACTTTGATTTCATCCAGCCAGATTGCCGCTGCCTCATCATCGTCCTGGAATACCGTAACCCAGAGTTTCTCAGCCGGTAGCCCCAGATCAACGGTTAAGAATTCCCAGGCATACTGGATAGCTTCGCGCTTGAAATAATCCCCGAAAGAGAAATTTCCCAGCATCTCGAAAAAAGTATGGTGGCGGGATGTATACCCGACATTCTCCAGGTCATTGTGTTTGCCCCCTGCTCGGACACAGCGCTGCGAGCTGGTGGCACGGGGGCAGGCTCGCGCTTCATCGCCGAGGAATGCATCCTTGAATTGCACCATGCCGGCGTTGGTAAACAGCAGTGTCGGGTCATTTCCTGGCACGAGCGGGCTGCTGGGCACAATCTCATGATCGCGCGCCGCAAAAAAGTCCAGGAACTTCTGTCGAATCTCTGTGCTGTCCATTGTAATTACTGGAAGAAAAATCCCAGTACAGCCCTTTCGAGCCAATTGATTGAAAAAAGCAGGGGATTATAGCGCTTAATATGGCAGACGTGCAGGGGGTCTGCCTGTAATCCTCAGATTAAGTCCCGTCGGGGTCATCCTGAAGTGTTTCACCGTCGTCAGTGGACAACAGCGTAGCAGGCGAGGGATTCATGGTGAACGGACCAAAGGACTTATCCACCGGCACGCGGAGTCTTCCGTCGCTGGAGAGAATTACTGCAATGACTCGAGTCTGAGGAAAGTGGCTAAGCACGATAGTGATAATGATTAGGAACGGCACGCAGAGAAACATCCCAGGTATATTCCAGATGTAACCCCACAATGCTAGGTTCAATAATATGACGATAGGACTCAAATTAAACGATGACCCCATCAAGCGAGGTTCCAGAATATTACCTATGCATACCTGGAGCACTCCTATACCCACTAGCACCAATAAGAAAAGAGCATAGCCATCAGATTGAGCCAGTGCGATTAGCGCTGGAAATATGGTGGCGATGATGGAGCCGACCGTTGGAATAAAATTAAGCAGAAAGATTAGCAGGCCCCAAACTCCAGCAAAATCTACTTCCACGATTCGCAAAAATGTAAAACTCAATATGCCGGTGAGCGAGCTGGTAAACATTTTGATACTGATGTATTTCTGAATGTCATCTCGAATACGATCGATGATCCGATTGACATCCCCTTCTTTCTCAGGATCAGCCACCAGTGCAGAAATTTTCTTGCTGAAGTGTCCCTGCTCTAAAAAAAGAAAGCCGATATAAATGAGAATGAGTCCGCCGCTGGCCAGAATCGTGGTTAGTGAAGAAGCGATAGAAGTGGCAAAGGTGGGAATGTCGATCCAGCCAGTAAGCAACTGCGTAAAGCTCTGACCCTCAAAATCGAAAAAATCGCCAAGCGACAATCCCTCTAATCTCGCGGTAAGGTTTTCCTGATAGATTGGTGCTACTTCCAGAACATCATCGACTGTTGACGTCAGAAAATTAACCAGTGCCCAGATCAATGCAATGAAAGTCAATAGCGAAGCTGCCAGGCATGCGGGCATGGGAATACGAAAGGATCGAATTTCGATTCGATGAAACGCCTGTGCCAGGGTATTGATTAAGTACCAGAGCGCAACAGCAATAACAAGCGGCAGGAGTAATTCTTTACCTATGAATAGTAAGTAGAAGACGAGGACTACGAGTACGGCAGCCGCCATGTAGTTCTGCACTTTCATACTTCACCTTCCAATTATTGCTATTTTTTTGAACCAGGCACAGTCACTGAGCAGGAAATGAGAAGAGTATCACATTTTCAGGAGCGTACCCTCATTAGTCTACAGCTGGGATTGGTCCAAAAAATCAGTCCTGAAGTTGGTGTAAGAATGAGGATGGCAGAGTGAAACTGGATGGATATTCAAAGCTGATCAAGATTGGCGAAGGCGGTATGGCACATGTGTATCGTGGCATACAAGACTCGCTACAGCGCCCTGTTGCCATCAAATTGCTGACCAATGATCCCAGTTTTGACAAAGAAGCGCGACACCGCTTCGAGCGTGAATCCTATATTATTGCCCGACTTAACCACCCCAATATCATCCACGTCATAGACCGCGGTATCAGCAGCGAAGAAATGCCCTACTTCGTCATGGAATATGTCGAAGGAATCGAGTTAAGCACAGCCGTAAAAGTCAGAAATATCAGCTACAGCGAAAAGATTGTCATCGTTATCCAGGTGTTAAAGGCACTGAGCTACGCACACAACAACAACGTTATCCATCGAGACATTAAACCAGACAATATTCTCATCGATGACGATTGCAATGTAAAAATTCTTGATTTCGGTATAGCAAAATTTTATGAAGGTACGCGCGAGCGCGGTGAACGAACCTGTACCGACACGGTTATGGGTACCTATAATTACATGTCACCGGAGCAACGCAAGTCGTCGGAAAATGTCAGCGCACAAAGCGACCTCTACTCCGTAGGTGTAGTCATGTACGGCTTGTTTACTGGAAAATTACCAAGCGGTCGTTACCCGGATCCGATGACGCTGAACAAGGATATTCCCCAAGAACTGAATGCGCTGATCTTGAAATGCCTCAACACGAATCCTGATGATAGACCACGCTCGGCCGAACGGCTTAAGACAGAGCTATTGGAACTTTCCAAGGGCGCCCACCTTAACACCGAGAAAAAACTTCGCGCCGAGCAGGGATTTACCCAGATCAAATCCAAGTTCCTATTGCTGGATGTACTCAGAGAAGACAAATACGGAGGCGTTTATCTTTACCAGCAGAAAGAACACGGCAATCTTCTCATCATTAAGAAAAAAACCAATATCGGCAACGGCTTCGAAGCCAGCAATTTGCTAGCCTCATTGGAACACCCGAATATCGTGAATACACTCGGTACATCACGTAATGAACAGTTTTATTTCCTTGTACAGGAATATATGAGTGGTGGCACATTCCAGGATAAGCTCGCCTACCAGCTGAACTGGCAGAGTGCACTCAAGATAGGTGCACAAATTTGTGATGCGATGATCTTTGCACATAACAATCGTATTGTGCATGGCCATCTTCGATCCACAAACATTCTGTTTACTCCAGAAGGCGAAGTAAAACTAACTGATTTCGCGCTGGTAGATGATGTTTCCGATGTTGAGACAGCCCAATATTATTACCTGGAGGGAGAAGAGCGCTCCCAAGCGGCTGACATTTACGCCGTTGGAGTCCTGCTTTACCAGCTATTTACCGGTTGCCTGCCCAGACGCCGAAACGAAACGGGATTCACGGTCAGAAAGGTCTTTTCCAAGCTTCCAGCTGACATCCAGGCTCTAATTACTAATATGTTATCCACGAACCCCAGCAATCGGGATCCTCAGAGCTTGCATCGTGCTGTTGAGCTATTCGATAAACATATGCACCGAAAACGCTACAAATCGTTTACTGATAAACCACTACGTGCTAAAAATCGAGAGTCTGATCGCCGCTGGGATGATGTGGGTAGTTGGCAGCCAGATAGGGCTGGAGCCCTTACTACCGTGAACAGAGACAACAGGCGTATCGGACGCATGAATCTGCTGTTCGCAATTCTTGTCGTCGTTTATGCGCAGTATTTGTTCTTTTTTGAAGGGCAGCAAAAAATCATCCAGAGCATGCCTGCTGCATACAGTGCCGTGGTCAATGGGTTTGAGGGATTTCTAGGTAAAACTAATGTCAGAGGAACAATACCAGGTGAGAATAGCCGGCTGTACTGACACAGGTTTAAAAAGAAACCATAACGAAGACCATATCGGCTTCAATCAACAGCTGGGTATCGCAGTGCTGGCCGATGGCATGGGCGGTCACAAGGCCGGTGAAATTGCCGCCCACATGGCTGTTGAATCGGTGCTGGAAAAGCTGCAAGACCTGGTGGATCAACAATCCTCTGGAGTGATAACTGGTTCTCAGATATTAGAATTTGTGTCCAATACAATTTCTGATAGTAACAACATGATTTATCAGGCATCGGAGGCCCAGGATGAACACAAGGGAATGGGTACTACACTGGTGGCGGCGGTAATAGAGGAGTCTCAAATCTACGCCGGTCACGTAGGAGACTCGCGGCTTTATCTGTTCCGGGACAGAATACTTAAGCGAATCACCAGGGATCACAGCCTGGTACAGGATTTAGTCGACCGGGGCTCCTATACCGAAGAAGAAGCCCGTGTGGCCAATGTAGGTCATATCGTTACCCGGGCGCTGGGCACTAAGGCCGAGGTCGAAGTCGATACGGCACAGCACGAATTGCAGGGCGATGATCTGCTACTACTGTGCTCCGATGGGCTGTCAGACATGGTGGCAGACTGGTCGATTGAGGAAACACTAAAAGAAAGAGGTGAGGATCTTCAAGCTACCGCCAGCAAGCTGGTGGATTTGGCAAACAGGAACGGAGGCAAAGATAATATCTCAGTAATTCTCATGCAGGTCTACGACACTGAAGATTAACCAGCCAGCGCTTTAAATAAAGAGCACAGCATGCCAGGAAAATTGGAACTCAGTTTTAACTCAACCATACTCGGCGAGTATTCTCTCGACAAGGAAGTGCTGACTATCGGACGCAAGGAAGACAACGACATATGCATCGACAACCTGGCTGTCAGCGGACACCACGCCAAGTTACTGACGATTTTTGACGATTCCTTCCTGGAAGATCTGGACAGCACCAATGGGACTTTCATCGATGGAGTCGCCATCGAGAAACATCCACTTAAGAACGGCGATGTATTCGTTATTGGTAAACACGAACTACGCTATGTCAATGAATCCGCATCAAACGAAGACGATGCCGATAAGACCGTGCTGATCAGGCCTAAAACCGAACAATTCCCTCCCCCCAACCCAGTGGCAGACAATGCAAGCGTGGATTACGAGCCAGAAAAAATCCAAGCCGCAGGTGATGACCTGGACAACGCCAGGCTGCAGATTCTTAATGGTTCGGGCGCTGGCAAAGAGCTGCGCCTGAGTAAAGCTTCAGTAAAACT
>DMJN01000069.1 GCA_003451715.1 Gammaproteobacteria bacterium
GCGCTATCCAGTGTCTGTAGATTACCCGCTTCCAGTATCGCCACACCGCCGCACCAGACGTGAGACACCTGCGATGACTTGGCAGCATAGACCAGGTGGGATTGGGGATTGTTTTGAGGAGCCGTATTCAATTCATCGAGATTTACCGCAGCGATATCGGCGAATTTACCGATCTCAATACTGCCGATTAGCTGCTCTATTCCCAGTGCCTTGGCACCATTAATGGTAGCCATTTCCAATACCTGTTGTGCTGGCACAGCGCTGGCATCGTCTGCAACAGCCTTGGCCACCAATGCCGCCGTGCGCATTTCGGAAAACAGGTCCAGGTCATTATTGCTGGCGGCGCCATCCGTACCCAGCGCAACGTTGACTGATTTTCCTAGCAATTTTGCCACCTCACAAAAGCCGCTGGCTAACTTCAGATTGGATTCCGGGCAGTGAATGACACTTGCTCCCTGTTCTTGAAGCAGGTCCATTTCTGCATCCAGCAGCTGGGTTGCATGTACACACAGTAGGCGTGGCGTGATTAGTCCCAACTCATTGAGTCGCTGTAGCGGGCGCCTGCCATCTCTTGCTACGGCGTCTGCCACTTCCTGCGCCGTTTCATGCACATGCATATGGATTGGTACGTCCAGTTCTTCTGCCAGCATGCCGAGTTTTTGCAGGGGAGCATCAGAGACCGTATAGGGCGCGTGAGGTCCGAATGCGGTATAGATCAAGTCACTGCTACGAAAATCATCGTGCAATTGAGTCGCCTTGAAGATGTACTCATCGGCATCTTGTGCCCATACGGTTGGAAAATCCAGGATAGGGCTGGCCAGTTGAACACGTATATGTGCATCCAGCGCCGCCTTTGCCACTTCATCAGGGTAGAAATACATGTCGGCAAAACAGGTAATCCCCCCGCTTATCATCTCGGCGATCGCCAGGCTGGCACCCTCATGCACGAACTGTCGGTCCACCAGTTTGCCCTCCAATGGCCAGATGTGCTCTTCCAGCCACTGTTTTAGGGGCATGTCATCGGCCACACCCCTGAACAGTGCCATAGGGGCATGGCCATGGGCATTAACCAGACCTGGGATGAGAACGTGCTGAGGTAGCTCGACGGTCTGCGTTGCACGTATGGTTTCCCGGGCTTGCGCAGTGCTACACAGGGCAATTATTTTTTTGTCTTTAATTGCCACTGCATGGTCATCCAGAACCAGCCCTGCGGGGACCATGGGAAGTGTCCATCTGGCGTGAATAAGCAAGTCTGCTTCGAGTGGATTTTCAGTGTTCAAATTTGCTTCTCTTCTGATTTTCTTTTGCTTCTCTGTAAATCCCCTTTTCGGGTCTTGCAGACAGTTTGCATGGGGTCTCGCCGGGTTGAAATCAGCCCCCCGGCAGGGTCGCGATTATACCCTCAAATCCCTAAAATAGCGCCCCTTTATCTTACTTGGTAAATGTGATGGAACATATTGAAACTTAAAGGCTTTTTTGGTGCTAAAAAAGGCCGGCAGAGTGTCTTTTTGCGGTGGATTCATGTTACAATCGGGGCTTTCGATAAGAGGCCGTTTTGGCACTAATTCACGACCGATTTACAACGTTATAATCCCCCTCACCCAGGGCCGATTTTCGGACCAATATTTAATCACTTGGGGCACAAGAAATACCCTTAATCGGCCGCTAAATTAATTGATGGATCATAGTTATTCGTTCAAGAAATTCACAACTAATTGTTGCACAGTCGATTCCGCTGTACCGCCTCAATATTTCAGGAAAAAGCTAGTCCATGTTGACTCAGCTGAACCGCCTCAATTTTTCAGGGAAAAGCTGGTCCATGTCGGACTCGTTCTGCTCCCCAATCTTTTAGGAAAAAGCTAGTTTATGTCTGAGTTTGCCAAGCAGGTTTTGCCTGTCGCATTAGAAAGTGAAATGCGTGAATCCTACCTCGCCTATGCGATGAGTGTCATCGTAGGGCGTGCTCTGCCAGACGTGAGAGACGGGCTGAAACCGGTACATCGTCGCGTGTTGTTTGCCATGAATGTGCTCTCCAACGACTACAACAAGCCCTACAAGAAGTCGGCCCGCGTCGTTGGTGATGTCATCGGCAAGTATCACCCCCATGGCGACACTGCCGTATATGACACCATAGTGCGTATGGCACAGAGTTTTTCTTTGCGCTACCCATTAGTAGATGGACAGGGTAATTTCGGTTCGATAGATGGCGATGCTGCGGCGGCCATGCGCTATACCGAGATACGCATGGCCAAGATTGCCCACGATCTGCTGGCTGATCTCGACAAGGAAACCGTGGATTTCTCGCCAAATTACGATGGCACTGAGGATATCCCGGATGTATTGCCCACCCAGGTACCAAACCTGCTGGTTAACGGATCTTCGGGTATTGCAGTCGGCATGGCCACCAACACCCCGCCACACAATCTGAACGAAGTGATAAGTGGGGCAATTGCCTTACTGGATAATTCTGAGCTTGAGGTGGATGGTTTAATGGAGTACATCCAGGGACCCGATTTTCCAACTGCCGGAATCATCAACGGTAGAGCGGGTATCGTGCAGGCCTATCGAACCGGGAGAGGGCGCATCTATGTACGTGCCAGGGCTGACATAATTGAAAACGAAAAATCTGGCAAGCAAAGTATTATCGTTACGGAGATTCCCTATCAGCTCAATAAATCCAAGCTGATTGAGAAGATCGCTGATTTAGTAAAAGAGAAGAAGGTCGAAGGCATTACCGAGTTACGCGACGAATCGGACAAGGATGGCTTGCGAGTTGTCATCGAATTGCGCAAAGGCGAAATGGGAGACGTGGTGCTCAATAATCTGTATGCACAGACGCAGATGCAATCTGTATTTGGCATCAACATGGTGGCACTGGTTGATGGGCAGCCAAAATTGCTCAATCTTAAAGAAGTTCTCGATGCGTTTATTCGACACCGTCGCGAAGTTGTCTCACGCCGAACGGCTCATCTGCTTCGAAAAGCCAGGGAGCGAGGCCATGTTCTGGAAGGCCTGGCGGTGGCTCTTGCCAATATCGACGCGGTGATCGAGTTAATAAAGAGTTCTCCGAACTCCGCCGAGGCTAAAGAGAAACTCCTGGCACGGTCCTGGAAGTCTGATAGCGTGTTGGAAATGCTGGGGGAAGTTGGCTCTGATGCCTGTCGTCCCGATGATCTCGATCCGAGCTACGGCCTGAAGGAGGCGGAATATTTCCTGTCCCCGGAGCAGGCCCAGGCCATTCTCGAGTTGCGCCTGCATCGATTGACTGGACTCGAACACGAAAAACTAATCAATGACTACCAGGAGCTTCTGAAGCAGATTGCCGATTACCTCGATATTCTTGAAAACCAACCACGCCTTCTCAGTGTCGTTCGTGAAGAATTGGAACAGATTCAAAAAGAATACGGTGACGAGCGACAAACCGAGATCGTCGGTTCTCAACAAGATCTTACTATGGAAGATCTGATATCAGAAGAGGATCGGGTAGTTACGATTTCCCAGAGTGGCTACGCCAAGACACAACCTATGGATGATTACACGGCGCAGCGCAGAGGCGGTATGGGGAAGGCGGCGGCCGCTGTGAAAGATGAGGATTTTGTCGAGCATCTATTGATCGCCAACACCCACGATACGCTTCTGTGTTTCAGCAGTATGGGAAAGGTTTACTGGCTGAAGGTATTCCTGATTCCTGTGGCGAGCCGAGCTTCCAGAGGAAAGCCCATCATCAATATTCTACCCCTGGAAGAAGGCGAACGAATAACCAGCATGCTACCGGTGACGGAGTATACCGATGACCACTTTGTCTTCATGGCCACTTCCTATGGTACGGTCAAGAAAACAGCCCTGACCAATTTTGCGCGTCAGCGCAGCGTAGGGTTACGGGCAATAGAACTGGATGAAGGCGATGAACTGATAGGCACAGCTATCACCGATGGAAGTCGAGATGTCATGTTAGTTAGCAGCAGTGGCAAGACCATTCGATTCGCGGAAGGTGATGTGAGGCCAATGGGCCGAACAGCCCGTGGCGTGCGCGGTATCAAGCAGGCGGCTGAGCACAGAATGATTGCACTCATCATCCCTGAAGATGACAAACAGATTCTGTCGGTCAGTGAGAACGGCTACGGAAAACGCACCAGGGTAGAAGATTTCCCGGTCTATGGTCGTGGCGGCCAGGGTGTGATCGGAATGCAGACCAGCGACCGTAATGGTGCGGTGGTCGGGGCGGTCCAGGTTTCCGACAGCGATGAAATCATGTTGATCTCCGACAAGGGTACTCTGGTGCGTACCCGAGTCGAGGAAGTCTCGGTGCAGGGAAGAAATACTCAGGGTGTGAGGCTGATCCGGCTCAAGGAAGGGGAAAAAATGGTAGGCCTGGAACAGGTAGATGAGCCCGCAGACCCGGTTGAAGCAGAGGGCAATGGGGATGCCGAAACGTCTGAATAACTCTTCGGGCACAACCGTCAGTGATCAGACGGTTTACTGACCGGCTCTCCAAAACATAATGTCTTGCAAGGGATAGACCTTGAGTAATCCATCAAAAATTGCCTACCTGGGGCCGCCTGGAACCTTTTCAGAAGTTGCCGTGCAGAATCATTTCGGAAGCGGCTGTGACATGCATGATTGTGCAAGCATTGACGATGTCTTTGTTGCCGTGGAGACGGCAGCAGCGGATTACGGTGTGGTGCCAGTGGAAAATTCCACCGAGGGTGCGATTAATAATACCCAGGACTGCCTCATCGATTCGTCGCTGAAAATTCTCGGTGAAGAAATCGTGGCAGTCGAACAGAACTTGATGATCGCCGATGGGGGGAATCTCAACGAGATAGTCGCCATTGCCTCTCACAAACAATCCCTGGCACAGTGCCGCAATTGGTTACAGCAGAATTATCCTGGAATTGAACTCATCGAATGTGCCAGCAATGCTGAGGCTGCGAAGCTGGCAAGTGATGACTGCACTATCGCGGCGATCGCGGGAGGGGCTGCCGCAATGAATTACGGTCTACGCATCGAGCACGCCCTGATTCAGGATCAACAACACAACAGCACTCGCTTTTTGGTTCTTGCCAATGGCGATACTGAACCGACAGGAAATGACAAGACCAGCATTTTGATCTACACCGAAAATCGTCCGGGCGCATTGTTTAGAATTTTGGAGCCATTTGAGAATCTACAGGTGAGCCTTACCAAGATTGAGACACGACCCTCGAAAAAAGAAGCCTGGGCTTACGTATTCTTCATCGATTTCGAAGGGCATATTAAAGATGAAATCATTCGCCAATTGTTCGGCAGGTTACAGTCCTGCACGGCGGAGATCAAAATACTAGGCTCTTACCCCGTATCCTCTGGCTGATTCGCTGGTAGAAAAAAGTGACAATACTTTCTGACAAGACAGTGCTTATAATGGGTCTCGGATTAATCGGGGGCAGTGTTGCGCGCGGCCTGAAGCGGGCCAATCCAGATCAGATTATCGCCGCCGTGGATACTGACACAGAGGCATTGGCAGAGGCCAGAGCGCAGGCCGTGATTGATCGTAGTGGTACCCTGTCCGAACTGGCCGCTGCGGCGGATATTATCATACTGGCTCTTCCACCAGTAACTACCGTGGCGATGATCCCCGAAATCGCTGCCTGTGTGGGGCAAGACGCCGTCGTTACCGATGTGGCGAGTGTGAAGTCGGCCATACTGGAGAGGGTCAATAAGCTGGAGCCTGAATTCGTGGCCCGCTTTGTACC
>DMJN01000231.1 GCA_003451715.1 Gammaproteobacteria bacterium
CCACAAGCTGGAATGCGGCACCGGTCATTGTCAACGGTGTCGCCTATATCAGCAATGGAGTCGGCCTGGTGGAAGCGTATAACCCAGGCACTGGAGAGACTATCTGGGTACAGGAACCGGTGGGTGGTGTGGAAGGACTTCCCGGCGCCCCCACTCGAGGCGTGGCCTATTGGAGCGATGGGCTAGAGGAACGCATTCTGGTGCAACGTGGCACTTATTTATCTGCACTCAATGCCCAGACGGGTGAGATGTTTCCAGATTTCGGGGTGGATGGCCGTGTAGACCTGCAACTCATGCCACCGGAATTCGCGCGCTTCCGCTGGGGCGGTGTGCCGATGGTGGTGCGTGACGTGGTCATCATAGGGCAGTCCATGTCTGACACCTTCGATAATAAGGAAGCCTTTCGCGGTGATGTGCATGCCTTCGACGTCAGAACTGGAGCCTTGCGCTGGACCTATAATACGATACCCCAAGAGGGTCAATTCGGCACCGACAGCTGGCAGGATCGCTCCTGGTCCTATACCGGCCATGCGCCGGTCTGGTCTCTGTTCAGTGCCGATGAAGAACTCGGCATGGTGTATATGCCAATAACCTCATCGACCAACGACATGTATGGCGGTCACCGCATTGGAGACAATCTGTTTACCCAGACTCTCGTGGCAGTCGATGCAGAAAGCGGTGAACGTATCTGGCATTATCAAACCGTGCATCACGGCCTGTGGGATTATGACCTGCCTGCCGCTCCCATCCTGATGGACATTACTGTCGAAGGAAGAGAGATAAAGGCAGTTACCCAGATAACCAAGCAAGCCTTTGCATTTGTGTTTGATCGGGAAACAGGTGAACCAGTCTGGGAAATAGAGGAGCGTGAAGTTCCACAATCGGATGTCCCCGGAGAAGTGACATCCCTAACCCAGCCCTTTCCAAGTAACCCGGCCCCTTTCGACAGGCAGGGAGCCACGGTCGATAACCTTATCGACTTCACGCCAGAGCTGCGAGCCGAGGCCCTCAAGATCTTCAGTAATTATGTGACTGGGCCACTATTTACACCACCTTCGATAAGAACTGAAAATGGGACACAAGGCACTATTCAACTACCAGGTTCACAGGGGGGTGCCGACGTACAGGGCGCAGCATTCGACCCGGAAACTGGCTATCTCTACATACCCTCCATAACCTCGCCCTTCGTCGCCGATATCCTGCCTGGAGATCCAGAGGTTACCAATCTGGCCTATACCAAAGGATCACGACGCTGGATTGCTGGGCCGCAAGGATTGCCGCTTTTTAAACCACCTTACGGGCGGATTACGGCTATAGATATGAATTCCGGCGATCATGTATGGATGGTTCCAAATGGCGACGGGCCTCGGGATAACCCGGCCATTGCCCACCTGAACCTGGGACAGCTTGGTGTGCCCGGCAGACCCACTCCGCTGCTCACCAAGACCCTGCTCTTTCTTGGCGAGGGACTGACCGGTCAACGGCCAGGAGGCAGGATTCCTCCCGATATGCCTGTTGCCATCGCTACCAATAGCGGCGGTCCAATGTTCCGGGCCTATGACAAGCAAAACGGTGACATAATCTGGGAGATCGAGCTGGAAGCAGGCACTACCAATCCGCCTGTCAGTTATCTTTATGAAGGTGAGCAATACATTGCCGTGTCGATCGGTGATCGCAGCCACAGCCCGGAAATGCTTGCCTTCAAACTCCCTGGGAATTAGAGGAATTACAATAGTGAAAAAATTCGCGCTTATATTTGCAAGCCTGTGCTTTGGCACCCTGGTGCTGGCACAAACACCGGCACCCGCTATTCCTCCTATCGCTACCGATGTTACCGCCGAGGAAATCACCAAGTTTATCGATGCCCTGCCCCGCGATCGGGTCAGTGATCGCCCCATTAAAAACGTGGAAGTAACCGGTGATTACCGAGTCGGGGTCTATGGTGTTTTTCGCCCCAAGGAATTTCCCGGCGGGTCCAACCTGCATCAGGTCAATACAACCGAGATCTACTACATGATGAGTGGTTATGCGACGCTGGTGACCGGCGGCACCATGACCGATGCCAGGCAGGAAAATTCCAATTGGGTAAGAGGTACCGCCATCGAGGGCGGCGTCAGTCGTCGCGTGGTTCCCGGTGACGTCATCATCATCCCCGGGCACACACCGCACTGGTTCAGCGAACTGGAAACCGATCTGACCTACCTGATTTTTCGGCCTGATCCAGATAATCGCATCCCGCTGACTGAGTAACAGTTAGAGGCCACTAACCGGAGTAACCAAAAATGAAACGAATCGCTGTTGCTCTACTCCCGATTGTTTTCGCCGGTGTCAGTCTTGCGCAGACCCCGGCACCCGCGACACCTCCCGTGGCAACCGATGTCACCGCCGAAGACATCAGCAAGTTCATCGATGCCCTGCCCCGCGATCGGGTCAGCGACCGACCGATTCGAACAGTAAGCGTAACGGGTGATTATCGTATAGGTGTCTACGGTGTGTTTCGTCCGAAGGACATCCCGGGCGGAGCGAATCTGCACCCGGTCAATACCACCGAAATCTATTACATGCTGAAAGGCTATGCGACGCTCGTTACCGGCGGCACACTCTCCGATCCGCGACCGGCTCCCAGCCCGTCAACCAGTATTAGAGGCTCAGGTATCGAAGGAGGTGTAAGCCGCCGTATAGTGCCAGGTGATGTGGTGGTGATCCCCGGGCATACTCCCCATTACTGGAGTGAGCTCGAAACCGATATCGAATACCTGATCTTTCGGCCAGACCCGGATAACCGCATCCCACTGGTGGACTAGAAGTTCAAGAGACAATCGAAGCCTGATCCGGATTCCTACTTAATACACTCGTAGACGAAGGCCGGAGGCATGTTGCGCAGTGTGAAACGGAGTTTCACGTCACGGAAGAATGGCTTCATATCCCCATAGTTCGCCAGGCTGTATTGGTACTGGAGAAACCTTCCCCCCTCCCGGAGATTCGAATCGACACTGGCGAGGATATTATCAACCACATCATCGTCGATTAGTGCCAGCGGTAGACTGGAAACAACGTGATCCACCTTGGCGATATCCAGCTCATCGAGTATTTCTCGTATCGAAGAAGCGCAGGCATTGTAAACACGCAGGCGTTTATCACCGTGGGTATTTAGCTCAGTTGCAAATTCATTATTCAGCTCAAGGCAGATCAGCACGCAATCCGGGGCCATTCGCTTTAATAGTGTGCGGGTGACACAACCATTGCCTGGGCCAAGCTCGACGATACAACGCGCTGAACCAAAATCTATCGGCCCCAGGAGTTGCTCGATGAGTATCTTGGAACTGGGAGTGATAGTACCGGTCGTCCTGATATTCTTTATCAGATTGATGGAATCACTAAATTTGAATCGAGCTGTCATACTCTCAGCCACTCACCTATTTCGGCTCCAAGAAATATGTACGCGATTACCAGGGGAAATTCACCGATCAGCAGTGCTGAAATCATCTTCTTGAAAGACACCTTCGCCATCCCTGCGACATAACAGACCGCATCTGTGGGCACCAACGGGAAGAATGACCACCCGACGATAAAAGCAAAGGCATATTTGCCATGCATTTTCTCTTTCAGTACCGCAATTTTTTCCGGATATTTTTCTTCCAGATACTCATCATAGTTGCCAAAAGAGGGGAAACTGTATACCAGGAACGCTCCAACCACAATACCAACCATTGAGATCAGCAACACAAGAAAGAGCTGCTGTGGGAAGGAAATTGCCCCTGCCAGCACAAATGGTGTGCAGGGAATCAGCAGCAAGGAGCGAGTCAGCGAAACCACGACATACACCAGCAGCGCCATAGCGCCGAGGTTATTGAGAAAGTCGGATATGGAGTCCCTGTTCAACAAGTCGGGGAACATCAGCAAATAGCTCAGTACGATGGCCACTAGCACCAACCAGATCGTGTTGAAATGTTTGAGTAATCCACTCAGCATGTTGAAAGTCATCAATACCGAACTATTCAGGAAGGCCAGCTCTTGTGGGCAAGCTTGTGAGCGTTCTGCTCCCAATTTCGACCATCAAAATCCACGATGCTCATATTCGCCGGTTGCTCATCCAGGCAATTCACATTAACGTCTACGCCGTCGGGATTGGAGCGGGGGATATAGTAAGGCTTGATACCGCAGACCTTGCAGAAGTAGTGCCTGGCGACACCGGTGTTGAAGCTGTAAGTCTGCAGCTGGGATTCTCCGGTGATGAGACTGAAGTTGGCGCCGGGCACGATCAAGTGCAAATAGCCTGATTTACTGCAGATCGAACAATTGCAGTTTTCGACTTCAACAGGATCCGGCGCTTCGACTTCGAATTGAACGGCTCCGCAGTGGCAACTTCCCTTGTACTTCATTTTTAACAAGCTACTCTGATTATTGAGTGAGTTCAGCGTAAATTAAATGCTGGCAGTAGAAACTCCCGCCAGCAGCAAACCAAGCATGACCCTATATATAATGTTTTGGCGCTCCAAATTTTGCACAGCCTGTCTCTTTCTGTCTTGATACGCGCTGTTTTGCAGCCCAGATGCGGGCTACACAAAATGCGGTTCCTGCAAGGGGAACAGGCACTCTACCACCGGCACCATCCTGTTCCAAGCGCGTAGTTTTGGGATAAGATGCCGACATGTTACAACATCGATTCATCGAGTCGGCAAGGAAATTCCCTGACAAGCTCGCCATTGTCGACCGCTCAACCGGACGCGATGTCACTTACTCGCAGGCGTTGTTGGGATCCCTGATTCTGGCCCGTAGATTCCGCAAGCTCGAAAGGGGACGTATAGGCATCATGTTGCCCACCTCGTCCGGCGGGGCATTGGCGATTGTTGGCGCTCTTATGGGCGGGCGTACGCCGGTTATGATCAATTACTCAACCGGCGCCACCAGAAACTGCCTGTACGCCCAGCAGAAATGCGATTTCAAGGTGATAGTGACTGCCCGAGCCTTGCTGGAACGAGTTGGCTGTGAAGAGCTCCCTGACATGATCTTTATAGAAGACATCATGGGGCATCTGGGTAGGATGGATAAGGCTCTGGCATTTGTGAAAACAAAATTGCCCCTTTCCTGGCTTAAACGCTTAGCAGGGAAAACTGATCTGAATAAACCCGCAGTAATACTTTTCACAAGCGGTAGCGAGAAAGACCCCAAAGTAGTTCCGCTAACTCAAAAAAACCTACTCTCCAACATCGACTCATTCTCGGACATGATGGATATCTATGACATGGACAGGGTGTTGGCAGTGTTACCTTATTTTCATGTCTTCGGGCTAACAATAAATCTATGGACTCCCTTGTGTCTCGGCATGACCTCGATTACTTATGCGAATCCACTCGATTTTAAAACAATCGTCAAACTTATTAAGAAAGACAAACCAGCGCTGCTGGTAGGCACACCGCTGTTTCTGGAGGGCTACGTCAAGCAGTCTGCTCTGGGAGATTTCGCCAGTGTAGAACTCGCCGTATCTGGAGCCGATAAGTGTCCAGAGCATCTGAGAATATTGTTTCGCGAGAAACACAAGCTGGAGATCTTTGAAGGCTACGGAGCAACCGAAACTTCGCCAGTAATCTCAGTCAATCCCAGGGATTCCAACAAACCGGGCAGTATCGGCATCCCCATCCCCGGTACGGTCGTCAAGATCGAAGACTACGAGACCGGTGAAGAATGTAAATCGGGTGAGACTGGCAAGATCATGGTGAAAGGTGACGGAGTCATGCAGGGCTACCTGAATGATATCGAGGAGACTCATCTGCGCATCACATCCGGCTGGTACGACACCGGCGATCTCGGTTGCCTGGATGAAGACGGCTACCTGTGGCACAAGGGTCGACTGAAGCGGTTCGTAAAGATTGGTGGCGAAATGATTTCGCTGGTGTTGGTAGAAGAGACACTCAATGCCAAAACACCGGAGGAAGTGGAATGCTGTGCAGTGGAACTGCCGGACGCAAAACGCGGATCTCGCATCGTCGCGGTGACCACCGAGAGCATCGACCAGCGGGAACTGGGCAAGAAGCTTGCCGAAGATCTTCCCAATCTGGCACTACCCAAAAAATATGTCACGGTGCCGGAGTTTCCACGTATGGGTAGCGGCAAGACTGACTTCCGCACATTGACCAATATGGTCAGAGATCTTGAGGAAGAAGACTAATCCACTGATCCACATTCGCCTCATTCCGTACTGTTTTCCTGGGCCAGTTCTTCCTCGTGCTGGTCCCTTCACCATCCCGTTACTGATTCTGTTCCTCGTTTTTTTAGAATCCTGCCCGCCAAGCTCCTAAATTCAAGGCATTCAGCATGGATTTAAAATATGCTTGCTTTATTTAGATACTGTATATATTGTATATATACAGTACATATACCCGAAGATAAGGCGAATGTTACTTCACATATCGGAACAGTCCTCTCAGACACTGCAAGAGCAGATCGTTGGTCAGATCCGAGCCAGGATTCTCAGTGGCGAGATTGAACCGGACTTTGCCCTCCCTTCCATACGGGCTATGGCCAGAACTCTGAAGGTAAGCGTCATTACCGTGCAGCGCGCTTACGAAGCCTTGCTCAATGAGGAAATCATCTATGCGCGACGTGGCAAGGGATTCTTTGTCGCTTCGCTCGGACAGAGCGCCAAGTCGGCCCTGGCTCAACAACGGTTTTCACAACAATTAGTATCCCTGATCGAAAACGCACGTCGCGATGGATTAGACGATCAGGACATTCTGCAGATCTTTAATGAGAGACTGCAGGCAGGAGACAACAATGGCAGTGCTTGAGATTAGTCAGCTCACTAAAAATTATCAAACCTTCTCCCTGGGTCCAATCGACCTCGCTCTGGATGCAGGCTGTGCCATGGGTCTCATCGGTGCTAATGGTGCGGGTAAGACTACACTTTTCCGCTGCCTGATGGGCACGGTGAGGCGAGATCATGCAACCATTACAATCGATGGGAAAAGCGCCATCCACACTCAAGGATTGTGGAAGCAACAAATCGGGTATGTAGGGGATTACACACCGCTGTTCGGTGGTTGGAGTGGGAAGCGAAACCTGGCCACAATCGCTCCATTCTATCCCGACTGGTCACAGGAGCGAGCGGAACAGCTTGCCGGACGGCTCAACCTCGACCTCAATCAGAAAGTCAAACACTACTCCACCGGTCAGCGTGCCAAGCTGGCCATTATTCTTGCTCTGAGTCATAGCCCGAAACTGCTGCTGATGGATGAGCCTACATCGGGTCTCGATCCGGTTTCTCGCGAAGTATTCATGGAGTTGCTATTTGAACAAATGGCAAGCGAGCGAGTCGCTTTGCTTTATGCGACACATCATATTTCTGAAATTGAACAACTGGCGGATCGTCTGGTGTTTATCAGCAATGGCCGTATCGTGCGTGACGAGATCAAGGAAGACCTGGCAGAGACCTGGCGCCGTGTCTCATACCAGCACGATCAACCGCTGGCTGACATTCCCAACGTAATGTCGCACAAATCTGATCCCCCCTATCATGAACTGATTTCTGACAATGCCGAGATAACCATGCGCTTCCTCTCTGACAGCGGTGTCGGAGGGATCGAAAGCAGCCGGCTCTCGATTGAGAAGATTGCCGTGCAGATATTAAGGGAGACGGCCGAGGAGACTCACCATGTATAAGCAATTACTGCTCACTGAATTTGCCAATAGCAGAAATCTCCTGTTGCTGGCGCTGATAGCAAATACCTTTTTTTTGATATTAATGGGAGCACGCGGACAATCGCTGATAGCCTTCATGGGTGTGTCGATGACGGTTTACTGGATCTTGCTGATGACAAGCGCAGTAATAGGCGCGGAAGAAAAACGCCTGCAGCTCTATGCACAATTGCCCCTGACGGCAGCCGAGGTTTCCTATGCAATCTGGTTTTCCATTCTGCTGTGGCTGGGCATACATGTGTGTTTCTGGTTGTTATACGGCTTTATGTTTGAGCCGGAATTTACTTTCAACCAGGCCCCGGAAATCGCTTCCGCGGCCATCACCATGGCACTATTCGTGGTGCTTATTAGTATCGGTTTAGACCTGGGTGCTTTCAAGCCCGGCTATTTGCGGTGGCTTTATTTCGGTAGTCTGGCTGGCTTGCTGGGGCTGGCTATGAACTTCGGTTTCTCGGTGGGATTGTTAGCTACTGATGACGGGCTACAAATCTATCCGCTTGCACTACTCGCAGACGGTTGGTCAGCCACCCTGATTGCAATAGTAATCCTGGCGATTGCACTGGCAGCGGATCACCTGATCTACATAAACAGCGATCACTACCTGCGCTAAGCAGGGTGATCAGCTGTAGACCCGGTATAGAGATGGCAAGCAACCTGGCGATCTACCTCTTTCAATGGAATAAGCTCGGGCGTCACCCTGCGACACTGATCCATCACCTTCGGGCAGCGGTTGGCGAAACGGCACCCGGCGGGCACGTTCACCGGTGATGGGATTTCTCCCTGAATAGCCGTAGAAGGCCGGCTCCGCTCCAGTTGCGGATCCGGTTCCGGATTGGAACCGATCAGGACCTCCGTGTAAGGGTGCTTGGGGCCGAAGTACACTTCGTCGGCTTTGCCCACTTCCACCAGCGAGCCAAGATACATGACCGCCATACGGTCACTCACGTAGCGCACCATCGACAGGTCGTGAGCAATAAATAACAGCGTCAGCCCCATCTTGTCTTTAAGATCCCCTAACAGGTTGATCACCTGGGCCTGTACTGACACATCCAGCGCAGAGATCGGTTCGTCGCAGACAACGAACTCTGGTTCGAGTATTAGCGCACGCGCGATGCCGATGCGCTGTCGTTGACCACCGGAAAACTCATGGGGATAGCGGGACATATGATCGGCCTGCAGGCCGACCCTTTCCAGCCATTCGGCAACCTGTTCTTTAGCGCTGGCAGAATTAATATTGGTGTGAAGCCTCAATCCTTCGGCGATGATTTCACCTACCGTCATGCGCGGATTGAGCGACGAATAGGGATCCTGAAAGATCATTTGCATCTTGATCGCGAGGCGTTGAAAGTCTGCCGGGTGATATTTCTGAGGCAGGGTCTCACCCCGAAACTTGACCGTGCCGGAGGTCTTGGCATGCAGACCAACCACCGTCTTACCGAAGGTAGACTTGCCGGAACCACTCTCTCCTACAAGACCTACGATTTCTTTCTCGGCAACCTCCAGCGACACTTTTTCAACGGCGTGCACGCGCTGGTTTCGACCGATGTCGAAATAGCGGGTCAGTTCGTGAGCTTCCAGAAGCATACTCATGGATCACTGTCCTTGAAATACAGGTCTGCCGGTTTACTGGGAGAATCTTCGTGGTGTAACCAGCAACGGCTGAAATGCTGCTCCTTGAGAAAAGAGTCTTCTGGATGCCGTGTATCGCAGATCTGCATGGCAAAGGGGCAACGCGGGCAATAGCCACAACCGGGAGGCGGTGCGAACAAGTCCGGCGGGCTGCCTTCGATGGGTTGTAGCTCATGCTGCTTTGTTGGATCGTTAGTTGGCATCGCTTCCTTCAACCCCAGCGTGTAGGGGTGGGCAGAGCGATAAAAAACATCATCCACTGAACCATGCTCCACTACTTTGCCGGCATACATGACCGCGACTTCATCTGCCATACGTGCCACTACACCCAGATCATGTGTGATGAGAATAATGGCCATGCCGGTTTCCCGTTGCAGATCCTGCATCAGATCCAGGATCTGAGCCTGGATTGTCACATCGAGAGCCGTGGTCGGTTCATCTGCGATCAGGATCGAAGGTTTGCAGGAAATTGCCATGGCAATCATGGCTCGCTGCAGCATGCCTCCTGAGAATTCGAAGGGATACTGTCTGGCACGCTTGGCCGCTTCAGGAATTCTGCTCATCTCGAGTAGCCCGATGGCCTCGTCGAATGCCTGCCGGTAAGTAAAACCCTTATGGATCTGTAAGGGCTCGGCAATCTGGTCGCCGATCGTCATGGTAGGATTCAGCGAGGTCATCGGATCCTGAAAGATCATGCCGATCTCCGCACCGCGAATCTCCTTGCCATCGAGTCTGTTACGCCCCAGCACTTCATTGCCTCGCAATCGCGCTGAGCCGGAGGTTATCCGTCCCGGTGGCATGGGAATCAGCCCCATCATGCTTTGTACAGTAACCGACTTACCGCATCCTGACTCACCTACGATGGCGAGTGTCTTGCCCTGATCCACCGTGAAATCAACACCGCGTACTGCCTTGACGATGCCGCCGTAGGTATCGAATTCCACTGCCAGATTTTCAACCCTGAGCAATGGGGTTGCGGTTTCCTCAGCCAATGCAACCCCGCTCATTCGGTGTTCCTCATGCGCGCATCCAGTGCATCCCGCAAGCCGTCACCCAATAGATTAAATGCCAATACAGTCAGACTGATGAACATGGCTGGAAAGATAAGCTCATGAGGCGTGGTCAACATGGTCTTGATGCCCTCGTTGGACATCGAACCCCATGACGGTGTGGGCGGTGCCACACCCATACCGATAAAGGATAGAAAGGCTTCGGTGAAGATGGCGCTGGGAATGGCAAAGGTGACGGTGACTAGAACCACTCCCAGGGTATTGGGAATCATGTGACGCAGAATCAGGTAGTTGGTTTTCGCGCCAAGCAATTGCGAGGCACTGATATAGCCCTGTTCGCGAATCTGCAGAATCTGTCCCCGCACCAGCCTGGCCGTCGCTGGCCACATCAACACGACCAGCGCCACCAGCATGGGAAACACCCCGCTCTCTCCCGGCCCGATTCCGAAGGCAATCTTGAAGAGGATCATAAATAGCAGGAAAGGCAGTGCCACCACAAAATCCGCGAAGCGCATCATCAGCTGATCGGTTCTGCCGCCGATGAATCCAGCCATGCTGCCGTAGGCCACGCCGAACAGGACGAATAGAAACGGCGCACCGATACCAATAAAGAGTGAGACCCTGGCCCCGGCCATTAATCGGGCGAGCATATCCCTGCCCAGGTAGTCGGTGCCGAGTGGGTGCCAGATTAAATCGATCTGATCGCCCACCTGCAAGTCGCTGGCATCATCCACCAATCCCCGTTCCAGCGCTTCAGTCACCGTGGTAACTCGCTGGACGCTCACTTCAATGGTCTGGTAATTGTCCAGCAGCTCACCGCGTGGTCCGATAGCTACCACGGAGTAGTAATAACGGCCCGGTTTCAGGTCCAGGCGATCTTCGAAGTAGTCTGTCTCGGGATCCAGCAGCTCCGCCAATGGAATACCGTATGCTCGCTCCGGCCCAACAGGAAAGATATTGCGATAGACGCGGTGACCGCTGGCACCATCCAGCGCGTCCCATTGCAGTCTGACCGCCTGGGTAGTACCGGATTCCACCAGCCGCAAATCTTCACCTGCCAGGAATCGATCGCCAAACCAGGGTTGGTAGTCCTCCACCACCAAGGCGCCACGATTGGTACCCGGTGGCTGACTAACCTGGTCCAGATCCTGAAAGGCCGAGTCGATTCTCCAAATCCAGGGTCCGACAAGGGTAAACAACAACAAAGCAATTACAATGAAGAGGGAAACCAGTGCCCGCCGGTTTAACTTGAGGCGAATCCAGGCATCCTGCCAATAGGAAAGGGATGGTCGTGAGATTGTATGAACTTCCCGCTGCTCATGTAGCGGTGCAAAATCAGCAGAAGTGGTGTCGGTCATTACTCCAACCTCACACGTGGATCGATAAAGCCGTAGAGCACATCGACAACGATGACCATGAATACCAGGAACGCGCCATAAAAAACCGTGGTTCCCATGATGACCGTGTAGTCGAGCTGCTGTACGGCCTGCACGAAATATCTTCCCAGCCCTGGAATTGCGAAGACCAGCTCTACTACGAACCCCCCGGTGGTAATCGCCGCAATCGCCGGTCCCAGCACCGTGATAACCGGAAGGATTGCATTACGCAGCTGGTGCTTGGCGAAAATTCTTGCCGGGGGCACTCCCTTGGATTTAGCGGTTCGAACGAAATCGGAACTTATTACCTCCAACATGCTGGAGCGCATGAGCCGGGTAAGATAAGCCATGGTACCAAGCCCCAATACCATTGCCGGGACTAGCATGTGTAATATGGTTCCCCAACCCGCTACAGGAAGTACGGTGGTGCCTACAGCACTATTTAATGTCACCAGAGTAAGCTGACTCAATGCGGCGACCACGAAGCTGGGAACTGAGATTCCCAGTATCACCAGGAACATGATGATGTAATCCGGCAGGCGATTGCGATAGAGCGCCGTTAATGCGCCAAATAGAACACCGCCGGCTGCGGCAAATACCACCGCTAGAATGCCGAGGATTGCGGAAACCGGAAAATGCTCCCTGATGATGTCATTCACTTCCCGATTTTCCTGGGTGAAGGAAATGCCAAAATCACCCTGAGAGAGATTACGCAGGTAGATGAGGTACTGGGTGCCGATTGGCTGATCCAGACCATACTTGGCTTCGAGGTTAGCCCGAATAGCCTCGGTTACGGCTCGATCATTCAGGAGAGGGTCACCCGGCACATTGTGCATGGCGAAGAAAGTGGCTGTAGCAATAAACCAGACGGTAACAATACCCTGGAGCAAACGCTTTATTACATATAACCACATAAGAATTCGACCGATTACAGCAACGCTGAGCGCAGCTTTATTCTGCTAATAGTCTTCTAGTTTCCAGATACATCTATATAGGCATAGTTGTAATCGGTTTCCGGGCCAACCGAGCGTCGCTTGAAGCCCTTCAATCTTGGATCGACCACAAAAGACCAGCCTCGCTCATACATCGGTATTACTATGACGTCATCATAGACAATGCGCTGAATTTCACCGAAGGCATCCATGCGCTTGCGAGGATCGAGCTCGGACTGGGCGATTCTTACCTGGCGATCCATTTCTTCACTGTCATAACGGCCCCGATTATTGAGGTTCCACGAGGCGAAGAGATCACCGAAGGTCAGCGCATCGAAGTAATCAGGGCCCCATCCCGCCAGCACGATGTCGAAATCACCCGAGGTCATCTTGGCCAGTCGCTGCTTGAAGATCTGCGCATCGATGCGAATCTCGAGACCGAGATTCTGCCTGTACAGCTCCTGATAGTATTCCGCAGCAAGCAGCGACACCGGCGTATCGCCTGATAGAAATATGATCGGAGGGAATTCCTCCAGTCCCAACTCCCGGCGGGCCATTTCCAGATGTTCTCTTGCGAGCGTCAGATTCATCTGGTGCTCCTGTGGCGGGTACTCTTTTCGAAACACATCCTCGACGCCCTGAATCCACACCGGGAAGAGGCTCTCGGCGGGTAGATAGCCCGCTTCCTTCAATACCTTGTAGACCAGTTCCGTTGGGTCCTGGGCCAGCTGTAGCGCTTTGCGGAAATTCAGATTATCGGTGACACGGTCTTCTCGATGATTGAACTCGAGGAAAAATACCGTGCCATCCATGACGCGGTCGATCTGCCAGCGTTGTTCCATCGCCGTCGGGAGCATGGGTGCCACTAAATGCGTATCGACGATCTGCCCATCCTTGAACAGGTTCAACTTGGCATTTACGTCCTGGGTGATATAGGCAGTGACGATTTCATCGAGGAAGCCTTTCTCATCACTCCAGTAGTATGGATTCTTGGTCCATAACATTGTTGATCCATGTACCCATTCTTCTACCACATAAGGGCCGTTATAAAGCATCATGTCGGCATCGGCGCCATAGCGGCCATTAGTGCTCTCATAAAAGTCTTCACGCAACGGGAAGAAGGTATTAAAGGCCACCAGTTTATCGAAGTAGGGGGTGGGTCTTTCGAATTCGATATCCAGAATCTTGTCCGTAGTCGCAGTCACTGCCAACATTTCCTTCGGCAGTTCACCCTGATTGATCGCTTCGGCATTCTTGATGGAGTACATGATGAAGGAGTATTCCGCGGCCGTCGCCGGATCCAGTACACGCTTCCAGCCAAACTCGAAGTCATGTGCGGTAACGGGTTGGCCATCGCTCCACATGGCATCGTCACGCAGCCAGAATGTCGCCCCGTCTTCCCTGATCTCCCACCGCTCTGCTACGCCGGGTATCAATTGATCATTGTCGTCGTATCCGATCAAGCCTTCCATCACATGGGCCAGTACAACGAAACTGGACGCATCGGTGGCACGCCCGGCATCGAGTTGAGGAGGTTCCTCTCGAAGCGTGATGGTAATGCTATTGCGTTCCACGCTAATGGCGCCACCCGAGGTGTCGCTCCCGGTATTTCCTGCGGCAACTGAAAGCATGTAAATAAGGGCTGCCAGTCCGAGCAAGGCATAGAGGGTATACAGACCCAGCTGCTTGCCAGCGGAAGTGGTAAAGCTATCGTCTGTAGTAATGCTTGTTGTGCTCGCCTCGTTCATAAATCTCTCCTGCCAATCGGCCTGAGAATACCCCAGCACCCTGGCCACCACAAGAGAAGCTAGGAGCCAGTGACTCAGGACGGTAACTGGCGCTCTCGCAGCAACAGCTTTGAGTTTCGGTACAGACGCCGTATTGCGAGGATGACTCCCAGCAGAGTCAAGAACAGGCCACCGGTCAGTAACAGGATCACCACGATATCCCACAAGGGTCGGGAGCGGTACAGGAATCCAAAATCCAGGCTGTGCAGCCCGTTATAGAGCCAGCGTTCGAGTCGATTCCAACGATGGCTCTGGTACACCAGCTCGCCCCCTGTCAAATCGGCGTAAAACCATGTCCGCATCGGGTCGTCGAACTGCACCCGCAGCACTGGTAGGGGTGCCGCAGCCGCCTGCCTGCTCTGCCGTGAGTAATAATAGTTATCATAGCCGCTAAGTACTCGAGCACTAATGAGTGTATTACTACCCGCCAGCAACTGAAGACGCTGAGTGATTTCGGAATCACTAAACAAGTCCCGCCTAAGCTGTAGTGAAGTAGCGCTGACGAGCTGTCTGTCAAAGCCCCAGGGTGAACCTTCTGAACTCACCACCAACTGATAGAAATGCCCATCGAGTACGCGCTTGAAATTTACCTCCTTGATACTGGCGTCTCCTGCAATTTCGTGTAAGCGTTGTTGCGTATCGGCCTGCGCGAAAGCCGAGAAGGCAAGTAGGTCTACCTGACCCCCTTGCAGCACATCACGTGGGATGGAAAGCCCCCGGGCAGTATTCCAACTATAGGGATCCATCGAGAGTAGCCCGCTGAATACCCAGGCAAGCGCGATCACTCCAAAGATCAATCCACTGATATAGTGCCAGCGCATGAGCCCCCGATAGGGTATGGCTTTACCTGGATGAAACGGTTTTTCTTTACGCATCTGGGTAAAAAGCATGACAAGACCGAGAACCGTCAGGATTGATCCCAGGCTCGCCAGCCAGATGACTGAGTCAGACCAGAGTTCGCTTCGCTTGCGGAGATCAACAAAGTACAGCCAGTGCGGAATTGCACCGAGCCAAGCGAGCAGGCGATCCTGCCTTGTAGTTGCCAGAACCACCTGGGCCTTAACCGGTGATACATAGATTTCAGTGGTCCGGTCATCCGAGATTGAAAATTTCTCAAGTGGCAGCTCGTTGCGCAAACCGATAGTCCATTGATCGACCTCCTCGATTCGCCCCACCCGATTGATTGCATCATCGGCCGCGCCACTGAAACCCGCCGCAACCGCTCTTGAACTCACCATGCTGCTCTGCAGTAGGTCTCCGTTATCCGCGAATACGATTCTCGGCCGCCTGCCTGGAAATTCGTAAGCCGGCCGATTCATAACACTATGTAGGCGGGGAATGGTGGAACTACCGGCGACTTCGGCTGCCTGCTGTGAGCTTATCCGAACCTGCGACAGATCCAGATCGGGAAGATGAGCCAGGCGCTCTGACTCGGTCAGCACTGGCATGCCGACCGTGTACATGATGACAAAACCGGAGGCGAACCAGAGCAGGAACACAATACCGAGCACGATTCCCAAATAGCGATGAGTTAGCAGGAGTAGTTTATGCATGCCGGTTCGAGATTACTCGCTTCTACGCGCCAGGAAAAACAGAAAGCAGGCCGCAGACAACCCGGCGGAGGAAAACAGCATGCACATGACCATAATCTGGTAGCGTGCGGCGATAAGCGGATCTACACCGGCAATAATCTGACCTGTCATCATGCCGGGCAGTGATACCAGTCCAACGGCAAACAGGGCATTGGTAATGGGAATAAGTGCAGCCTTGAATGCAAACTCCCTGGCTACCGTGATCTCTTCCCCACGGTTTCGCTCCGATTGAAACCGCTCGGCACAGATGCTGATGCTATTCATGGCACTGGCGAAAACCATTCCCGCCAGGGGAATAAGATACTGAGCAGAATAAAATGGCTGCAGGTCCAGAACCAGTTGACTGATTATGAGCAGGGTAACTCCACCGCCGGTTAAAATGGATAGTGTTGCAATTACCAGTAATGCGCGTCGCTGAATCTTCACTGTACGCAAGGCAATCCAGCTTGAGACCAGTACCATGACGAACAATATCCCCAGTACCACCCAGCCACTCTCCGACTCAAAGATGAATACCAGAAAATAGCCGATGATGAGTAGCTGCCCCAGCATCCTGGCCAGGGCGTAGAGCGCTTCGGGTCCGTCCCGGGTCCATTTAAAGAGAATGAAGATAACCGCCAGTGCCGGCAGAAAGGCAATCAACAGATTGCCGAGGCTAATGATCTGTGGCCCCTCAGTCATGGTGTAAAGACTGGCTCAGTGCACTCATCATCCAGTAACTAGATTGCCAATTACGATGATCAATGAAGCGAGCAGCATGAACAATGTTGGTAAGCCAGTCAGCGCGAAGCCAATACCCCGCGACGCGGGATCTGCTATATAGCTGCGCAGGTAGACTAGCCGGCCAATCAAATACACCACGCCCAGCCCCGCAGCGATATTGGCGTTACCTACATGGCTGTAGATGAAGATAGCCGGGAGAAAACAGACCAATTGTTCCAGGGTATTCAGGTGAACCCGGTTGTATCTTTCGAAGATCGGATCGCCGCTGCTTGCCGGCGCAGCCACATTGTATTTGCTCCTGGCATGCCCCACCAGAATGCCAAACGCTATGAACTGAATAAGCGCCAGTACAACAACGACAATTACAAAATCCATATTGCCCCCCTTAAATGAATTAAGTAGCAGAATTGCCTTTGATAATCTGCTCCAGATAGGCTGCCGAATTGGTACCAAGGATAACTTCGAATTCGATATCAGGATGCAGTTCGCGCATCCTCAAATCAAGCAAACCATGGGCAGAATAGAGTATAGAGTCCAGAAAGATATTGTCAGTATCACAACCGCGGGCTTGAGTAATCAACCTGTCAAATCCCACCAGAAAACTTTCCGAGTGACGGCGACGAATCTCGGTTCCATAGAACAGATCACCAAAATCTATATCGTCTGCCGCCGCCATAGTAAGAAACATCCGCGAGAAGACTTCTGTATCGCCGGTGGCAAATTGTTTCCATATCTCGGCAAGATCTTCGGAAGTATAAGTGTTGTCACCAACCGGTCCCTGGCTTGAAATAAACAGCATGCCCGAGATAGCACCCAATTGTCGTCGCGTGCTCTCGGCAATCTTAAAAAAGGTTTCCTGTCTGGCATTCAGCTCGGTGGCGGCGATGGCCAGGGTCTGCTTTTCCGAATGCAGATTATTGCGGCGCAGCTCTTCGTTGTTCTCAGCGAGCACGGACTGTTGGATAAACAAGCCGATTACCAACCACAGAAAAGCCAGGAAGGCGAAGGCACCTTCCAGAAACGTGCCCATCTCATCAATTGGGAGATCCATGAAAGATCCCCAGCCGACATTCCTGGCGATATAAATTGCCAGGAATGCAATCCATAGAAAGGTCAGGACTAACGCGAAAATTATTCGCCAGTCGCGGGGAAGATAAGACTTGGGGATTTCGTCTTCGTTCATCATCGATCCGTCAGTGTACTGAACCCGGCCAGGTATCGGCCGAACGCATAGAGTAAAGTGCCACTCGTAAGCCGTCAAATAGGGCTGAATGAGCTTGGTGTATCACTCGGCCGCATCAGGCTTACCGCTAAAAATTGAATTTCTTCAACAGCGTATCAATAATCAGATCCGCTTCTTCCCATAGAACGAAATGTCCCTGCCCTTCTCGATGGAGGTAGGTCACATCTGAATTGACAAGCATGCTGGCCATGAAATCGGCATTACCGGGATTCACCAGACTGTCGCGGTCACCCTGCACGATGAGCACAGGCATGGTCAAATTCTGCCAGCGAGGCAACATGGCTTCCAACTGGGGTTGCAGGGGCATGATCTCCGCATTAGCACCCTTCAGGCTGGATCCTAACAAGAATCGCGGCAACACCACGGCAAAACGATTATACCAGCGTGGACCACTCAACTCGGGATCACCCGTAGTGGCAACAAATACCAGGCCGGATACCAGATCCGGATAGTCCATTGCCGTTCGTGCTATTACCGGACCGCCATAGGAATGACCCATGAGAATAGCCCCTTTGCCCGAACGATCCATGCGCAAAAGTGGCTCGAGTGCTTTAGCCTGCCCCTGCAGAGAAGAAATCTTTTCGTTACTGTCATCGACCCATCCAGGTCTTGTAACTGAGATCATGTGAAAATTTTCCCGCATAACTGGATCGTTCACATATCTCAGGAAAGCCGACAAAGAGCCAGGTGTCCCATGTACAAAGACAATGAGTTGTTTCGGCTCAACATTGAGAACTGGTGTGTTGACCTCAACGTACTCTAGATTGCCCAGCCGCATGATCGGGCCGACACCGGTAATGTATCGAGCAGTACCACCTTGAGCATGGGTTAATGTTGATATCGTTAAGCAGCAGCATAATGCGGCCATCCAGAGCAGGGCAGGCCTGTCGATCGCAAACCGGGTAGAGTGTCCGAGCATAGTGCTTTCCAGCTGGGAGTCGCAGGTTTTTCCCAGCCCGGTATGGATTCTAGCGCTGATTGATGGGGTATTTGTAGTGTTTATTGTCGCGTACCCAATACCAGGGCATTCACCGCCTGAGACTGTTGTGCAGACCTGATCTGTTGACCTACATCGGCAATAGCCCTGTAGCAGGAATGAATTGGGGAATCAGACGACACTTGGCGTATAATTCCCGGCAGCTATCTCGAGGTTTATCCCACGACTAATCTCAAAGGAAATGAGCGATGACGAAGAAGAAAGCAGGCGGTTTTGAATTTGAGCAGGCCTTGGAAGACCTGGAAGAACTGGTTTCAGCCATGGAACAGGGCGACCTGAGTCTGGAAGATTCACTGCAGGCTTTTGAGAAAGGCATAAAACTGACCCGCGAATGTCAGACGGCCCTGAAGAATGCCGAGCAAAAGGTTCAGGTGCTTATTAACGAAAATGGTAAGACCGAAGAGCTCGAATTCGAAGCAGACGACGACTGATTTCCGACCATGAATAGCCTCACTTCTCAGGCGCTGGATGGTTTCCTGGCGCAGTGCCAACAACGCGTTGATCAATCACTGCAGCGACAACTCGAGGGAGATTTTGCCAGCGTGATCCTGCGGGATGCCATGGCCCATGCCTGCCTGGGCGGGGGGAAGCGGATCCGACCCGTACTGGTCTATGGCAGTGTGCAAGCGGTAGGTGGTGATCTGGATTCGGCCGATAATGCCGCCTGTGCCGTGGAGTTGATCCACAGTTATTCACTGGTTCATGATGACCTGCCTGCCATGGATGATGATGATTTGCGCCGCGGCAAGCCCAGCCTTCACAAGGCATTCGATGAAGCGACTGCTATCCTGGCCGGGGATGCTCTGCAGTCATTAGCCTTTCAGCTGCTGGCTGAACCAGTAGCAGCAATAAATGCTGACACTCAACTGAAGATGGTACAAATTCTCGCCTCTGGAGCAGGATTCGCCGGCATGGTTGGCGGTCAATCCCTGGACTGCGACGCAAGCGGTCAGCAGCTCGATCTGACGAGTCTTGAAACCATGCACCGGTCGAAAACCGGCGCACTGATCAAAGCCAGTGTGCAGTTGGGAGCGCTGTGTTATCCCGGGCTGCGAGATGCCAAGATGACTGCCCTGCAAGACTATGCGGAGATCATCGGGCTGGCGTTCCAGGTGCAAGATGACATTCTCGATGTAACGGGCAATACCGTGACACTCGGCAAACCACAGGGATCCGACAAGGGGCTCGACAAGGCTACCTACGTGTCGTTGCTGGGGCTGGAAGCGGCACGTTCCAAAGCGGCGGAATTGAGTGAAGAGGCGCTTGAATCCCTCAACTCGTTCCCAGCCAGCGCCGACCCATTGCGTGAGTTGGCTGCCTATATTGTCAATAGAATCAGCTGATGGACGCGGCTCAGCTGCTGATTTGCTGTGGCCAACCGTGGTGCCATATCAAGGAAATACTTGAAAACTCGCTTCTGGCGCGTTGAAATACGGAAATGCTTAAGGAAATACCCGTAACTCGGCCCGAGACTCCCCTGCTGGACCAGATAGACTACCCGGCCGATCTAAAACAACTCGACGTTGATCAGCTAGCCCAACTAGCCGATGAATTACGCCTGTTCCTGCTGTATTCCGTGGGTCAGACGGGCGGTCATTTCGGCGCAGGATTGGGGGTAGTGGAACTCACCATCGCGCTGCACTACGTGTTTGATACTCCCCGGGACCGCCTGCTATGGGACGTAGGACACCAGGCCTATCCCCATAAGATTCTCACCGGCAGGCGAGATCAGATGCTGACAATGCGTCAGGCCGGTGGCCTGGCGGCTTTCCCGAATCGCGAGGAAAGTGAATACGATACCTTTGGAGTGGGTCATTCCAGCACCTCCATTAGCGCCGCATTGGGCATGATGGTGGCCGATCGCATGTGTGAAGAGGATCACCACAATATCGCGGTTATTGGAGATGGCGCGATGACGGCAGGCATGGCGTTCGAGGCGCTGAACCACGCGGGGCACCTTGATGACAATATCCTGGTGATTCTCAACGATAACAACATGTCGATCTCGAACAATGTAGGTGGGCTTTCCAGCTATTTTGCACGCATGTGGGCCAGCAAGCCCTACAATTTTATCCGCACCGGGTCCAAGCGCATGCTGTCGATTATTCCTCCTGCATCCAAGGCGTTCCATCGAGCCGAAGAATACTTGAAGGGCTTGGTGTCACCCGGCACTCTTTTTGAGGAAATCGGTTTTAACTACATCGGCTTGATCGATGGCCACAATACGGCAGGACTGGTAGAGATACTAAGCAACATCAAATCACTGCGGGGCCCACAGCTCCTGCATATCGTTACCCAGAAAGGCAAAGGATATTCGGAATCCGAGAAGGATCCGTTTGGCATGCATGCCATGAGTAAGATCAATCCTTCTGCGTCAATTAAAGACAACAAGAAAGCTACGCCCGCTGCAGACGCTTCAGTTGCCGCTGAAGCTGTTGCCAAATCGGATCTGGCAAGAGCCGCAGGCTCATCGCTGACCTATTCCCAGGTGTTCGGGAATTGGTTGTGCGACGTGGCTGACCAGGACGACAAGATAGTCGGCATTACTCCAGCGATGGGTGAAGGCTCTGGAATG
>DMJN01000174.1 GCA_003451715.1 Gammaproteobacteria bacterium
GTTTTCCCAGAACCAGCCATGGATACCGGCGAACGGTGCGTGGAATGAGCCCATACGGCGGTCGGCATCGCCCTGTTCGAAACTCTCTGCATACTCCTCACCCAGGCCGGCGGGTTCGGCGTGCATGTCATAGTACAGTTCGTCGTCGGCGACCCAGCTGAATACCATCGGTGCATCCAGGTCCAGCGTGTACTTGTATTCGACCGATTGGAACGGCCCGAGCTCGAACTCTACGTAGTCGGTGCGGTGAATTTCCAACTGTTCCTCGAAGGGATTCTCATCGGCCGAGAGTGCAGTGAGGCCGAGCAATCTGCCTGTACCGAGCGGATCTGATCCGAATTCAGCCGGTAGTATGGCGGTCAGCAGCACCAGCATTCCAACTACGAACGCAATGCCGGTTGCAATCAGAATATTCCTTGCTGAAGGGGTATGGGTGGTATCGGGCTCTGCCACTTAACTTCTCCGTCTAAAAGGGCGGCGCCAGCATAAAGGCGCTCATCTGGTAGCCTGCCAATAGAAAGCCGCCGGTCATTAATGCGGTATTGGTAACAAAGGCATGGCGCAGGTAACTGGCATTGCTGCGCCATACACTGAGCACGATGAACACTGCCGACAGGGCCAGAATCTGGCCGATCTCCACGCCCACATTGAAGCTGATGATATTAGTAACCAGGCCGTTATCGGAGATGGTAAATTCCTGCAGCTTGGTTGCCAGCCCCAGGCCGTGAAACAGCCCGAAGACAAATACTGCGACCTTGGTATTGGGATCAAATCCCAAGACCCGCTTGAAGCCGTCGATATTCTCGAAAGCCTTGTAGACGATCGACAAGCCAATAATGGCGTCGATGATATAGGCGTTTACCTGCAGGTCGGCAAGCACACCGAACAGCAGGGTAATGCTATGGCCGATGGCGAACAGGGTCACGTACTGCACCACATGCTTGGGGCGATACAGGAAGAAGATCACGCCCACCAGGAACAGCAGGTGATCATAGCCTGTCACCATGTGCTTGGCACCGAGGTACATGAAGGGAAGCACGGCAGGACCGTCGATCGCCTGCACAAAATTGGCGTCCGATCCCTCGATCGTATGCCCGAAAACACTCACCGCAAACAGCGCCAGGAATGCAGCAGCTAGCGCAAGAATCCCTGGATGGGGCGATTTTGCAGGGCGAGGCATCTTAATCAGTCTGCTTCTTCATCGAAACGATTGAGGATGTCGGGATTGTAAGCCTGATGGCAGGCAGTGCAAACGCTGTAGAGCTGGGCGCCGGCCTGGAAAAAATCATCCTTGTTCTGCTCGGCAGCCGCCTGCATTGCCAGCATACCGGCCTCGCTCAGGCCTTCGGAATAGATCATCCAGGCATCGTTGTCTTCCGCGCGGCCGGGCAGTGCCAGCAGGTTGCCTGATTCCACCACGATAGCGGCCTGGGATCTGACGTATTCCCAGCCTTCGTCGGTTGTCGGATAGAGTTCTTCATAGCCGGAAGCGTCGACTACCCATCCACCGGAATCCCACAGTATGTCTGAGGCGGGTTCCAGTACCAGAACCATAAGATCCACCATATTTAGAGCGGTGTTGTAAGTACTCTCAGTGGCTGTGGCTTCGCTGGTCTCTTCCGGAGCCGAACAGGCAGCGATGAGCGTTGCTGTCAGAGTTATCAATCCAACTCGTATTTTGATTGGTCTCAAGGTATCCATTGCTTCTTCCTGCCAATTGGCCGTTTCGGCGTATTTATCGGATTCTGGCTTCAGTTTTCCTTCAAGCGAAGCTAACATACTGAAACTACAGAACTTGCTTTGAATTGAGCCTAAAGTTAGCACTAATTCGAGGGTATTATCTATAACTGCCCCATGATATGGGGACTATTCGGGAAATTCACAGTGTTGGTGATGATGCGGATCAAACGATTTTTTAATGCCAGATTGTTAGTGTTCATTGTACTGCTCGGTGGGCTCGACACGGCATTGGCCGAAGTCATTATTCAGCGTACTCCGGATGGGGGATTGCAACCCAGAATGGTGCGGGATGTGGACGGCGACATCCACCTGTTGTATTTCAAGAAGCGGCTCAACCGGCCCGCGGCGCGAGAGGGCAATCTCTATTACCGGCAATATGATACCGAGCTGCAGCGCTTCGGCTTGCCGGTTAAGGTCTCCAGCCAGGCTTTCGCCATGCAGACATTTTCCATCGCCAGGGCAGCGGTGGATATCGATGGCGAGGGACGCATCCATGTGATGTGGTATATGCCCCGTGAATCCCAATTCAACTACAGCCGCTCGAACCCGGAAAGAACGCAGTTCGAACCCTTACGCCCCATGGTGTCCCAATATGCCAAAGGTATCGATGCGGGTGGCGAAGTTACTGCAAGAGGGGCCGAGGTTGCCATCATCTGGGGCGCCGGCGATCTGAGCCGGGAATATGAACGCACCATGTTTGCCCGATTTTCTCATGATTATGGCGCTAGCTTCGGCGAGGAGATCATGATCAGTAATCCCGACCTGGGTGCCTGTGCCTGCTGCTCCATGGCGGCGGACTACATGAATGATCAGGATATTCTGGTGGCTTACCGATCCGCCATCGATGGTGTGGGCAGACACATGCAGTTGCTTACTGTCAACGGCGTAGACGGTGAGATAAGCGGTGCCTCATATGGCGCCATGCATGAGCTGCAACAGTGGGAGCTTTCGGCCTGCCCGTTGAGCACAAACGACATAGGTAGCGATGAGGATGCGAAAAAATGGCTGGTGTTTGAGACCAAGAGTCGCATCATGCAGCTTAATCTATCTGTCGCTGGTGACCCTGTCGCAGTGGGAGAGCCTTTTTCTGAGACCCGTCAGAAGAATCCTGCCATAGCCTTCGATCAGGACAATAATCGCCTGATCGTGTGGGGGGAGGCAATCAGCCATGCGCGAGGTGGTCGTTTAAACCTGAAGATTTTCGACGCACAAGGCAAGGATACGGGTTATGTGCCAGGGGAAGAAATTACCATCGATGATTACAGCTTCCCCGCGGCCGCGGGACTGCCGAATGGTGATTTCCTGGTGCTCTATTGATTGCGGGGAAAGGCGGCGGACGGATTCCTGATCTGTTGCCGGATTAGCTCATTTTCCACATCATTCCACTGTTGCTGGGTTTCCAACTGGCTACGCAATTGCTGCTGCTGAATAGAGTCTTGTAGTAGACGACGCTGTTGATTTGAGATTGATTGAAACTCCAGTTCCGCCAGCCGTCGTGACATAGCCGCATTGGCACGGCGTTCTTGAATCTGATCCTCCTGCAACAGGGCGAAGGTATCTACAACGAACTGGGTGCGCTTCTGCAGTGCATTCTCACCACAGGCAAACTCGACGCCGACAAGTAGTTCCAAAGAGCCTGTATTGTTCTGATCGTTGCCCACAGCCTCCGTGACAAATTCATCGCGCCAGTTCTTCAATGCGCCACAATGGGTGAGATAGGAGGCAAGCAGCTCACCGTCGATGGCCTGCAAAAATTCATCGCAGCGCTGTTGTGCGTCGCTGGCAGCAGCCTGGCCGAGACTGTTCAGACAGGATTGTGCCTTGCTATCGAGTTCGGTCAGCGCAGCCGTGGCTGCCTCCACTGAAGAATCCAGGCTGGATTGCTGGGCGATCAGTGTAGCTGGAAATGCTACCAGTAAAGCGAAGCAGCCCAGCGCGTTCGAGATTAGTCGCCGATTAGACGTACAATTCGAAGCGGCGAGGCCATTTCTTAAAGCGCTTACGGCAGTATTTTTCCAGCTTCTTGTGGGTAGAAAACCACAGCTCGCTGGCATCTTTGATAGATTCATCCAATTCGCAGAAATCATTGGTGTACTCCCGGCAAACCCAGGGTCGATTGTCATAAATACTACAAACACCGCCGTCGAGCAAATGACTGCAGCGG
>DMJN01000028.1 GCA_003451715.1 Gammaproteobacteria bacterium
GGAATGGTGACCATATTCAGTGGCGGCTGGGCTAACAGCGGACTGCAGAGCCCAGCTCCGGCGGCCAATCCGGCCCCTGCCTGGATCAGTTGGCGTCTGGTTATTTTCATGGCTGTCCTCGTGAGAGAGTGAGATCTATAGCACCGATATTGAAAGCATGCAGCCCCTGGTGTCAATAGGTAATGGAGCCGTGCCTTTATCGCGAGACGCCGGCGTAGAAGTTGCCGGTCGAGAACAGCAGCTATATCCAATAGGGTGCACCGAAGCTGAAATGCTGTGTTAGAATTCCGAGCCTGCCGAACATATAGTGCTCGCAGCGAACAAAAACAAAACGGAGAAGAGCATGATTACTATCCGAACCAAGCCATGTCATCGCCGGTCAATGCTGGCATTTCTGTTGATTAGCCTGACAAGTACTGTTTTCGCCCAGAATGGCGATATTCCTCGTACCGCCGACGGCAACCCGGATTTCAATGGGATCTGGCAGGCAATCGGCTCTGCCCACTTCGATATCGAGCCCCATGCCGCCGATTTCGGCCCCATGTCTCAACTCGGTGCCATAGGTGCGATTCCTGGCGGTTTAGGTATCGTGGAAGGCGGGGAAATCCCCTATACCGCCGCGGCCCGTGCGCAACAACAGGCCAACAAGGCAGACTGGCTGGCATTGGATCCAGTCGTTAAGTGCTATATGCCGGGTATTCCCCGCTCTACCTACCTGCCATTTCCATTTCAGATTATCCAATCACCTGAACACGTGGTCATGGCTTACGAATTTGCCAGCGCCAGCCGTATTGTCTATATGGATCAGCCGGATTTCCAGGCACCGATTTACACTTGGATGGGTCATTCGCTGGGTACCTTCGAGGGAGATACGCTGGTTATCGACGTGACCGACCAACTCGCGGATACCTGGTTCGATCACGCCGGTAACCACCACTCGGAATCGTTGCGGGTAACCGAGCGCTACACACACCTGGGACCCAATACCCTTATGTATGAAGCCACACTGGAAGATCCCGATACTTATACCCGTCCCTGGACGGTCAGTTTACCTCTGTATCGCAGGCTGGATGAGAATATGCAGCTGCTGGAATTCAAGTGTGTCGAGTTCACCGAAGAGTTGATCTATGGCCATCTCCGCAAAGAGCCGGAGAACTAAATCGGATTCTTGTAAGTGATTGATAACGCGTTAAAAGTGCATCCTGGCGCCTTGCTGTCAGTGTGCACTTTGTTGTTGGGATTTACTGTAACGGCGCGGGCGAGAGTCGATGCGCGCATCGAGTGGGTCGAGCAACATCCGGCAGATTCCTGGACCGATTATCCGTTGCAGGAAAGAGCACAGTAGGGCGGAACCCCGCCGCAGCGCGACTGTGAATATATCCCTATGCTTGATGCCAGTATCCCTGCTGGCGACAGTCACAGCAAACAATGCCATCTGAGAATAATATGGGATAGCAGTGGGGCCCAAGCCTTAAATGAAGGATAGTGTATTTTGAAATCTCCACTGTGTGACATGTTGAATATCGAGTTCCCCTTGATTGCATTCAGTCATTGCCGGGACGTGGTAGTGGAGGTCTCCAAGGCAGGCGGATTGGGTGTATTGGGTGCGGCTCGCTTCTCTGCCGAGACTCTCGAGACTGAGCTGAGCTGGATCGATGAGCACATAGACGATAAACCCTATGGGGTTGATCTGATTGCACCTACCAGTATGGCAGTGTCAGAAGAAAATGACGCCACCGATGAAATCAAGAAACGCGTTCCCCAGGAGTATTTCGATTTCGCTGCCAGCATACTGCAGCGGCATGATATCGATACCAGCGACATGTATGCTGAAGGCTACCAGCGCAATGCTTTTCTCACCAAGGGCAGGGCCGGAAGTATTATTGATGTGGCCTTTTCCCACCCCATTAAGTTGATCGCCAACGCCCTCGGTGTGCCACCTGCCTATATGATCGATATGGGCAAAGCCAGGGGAGTGGTAATAGCAGCCCTGATAGGGACACAGGAACATGCCATCAAGCAGGTAGAGGCAGGAGTCGATATCGTAGTGGCTTCAGGAACCGAAGCCGGTGGTCACTGTGGTGATGTGTCCACCCTCGTGCTCATTCCGGAGGTCTGTGCTGCCCTGCAAAATTCTGGAGTCCCGGTAGTGGCGGCAGGCGGCATCGTGACCGGGCGGCAAATGGCTGCCTGCATGGCGATGGGTGCGGCTGGTGTTTGGACTGGCTCGGTCTGGCTCACCAGCACCGAATCCGACACACCAACCGTACTGAAAGAGAAGTTGTTGGGTGCTTCATCCAGGGAGACGGTGCGCTCCAAATCACGTACCGGCAAACACAGTAGGCAGCTACGCTCACCATGGACAGATGCCTGGGAGGCAGATACAGCACCCAAGCCGCTGCCAATGCCGCTACAATCGCAGGTTACAGAGATTCCCCTGGCCAAGATTAGCAAACTGGCCGAAGTGGGAGATAGGGGCGCTCGCCAGCTGGAGACCTCCTGGGTGGGTCAAGGGGTTGGTCTGATGCGCAGTACGCAGTCCGTAAGGGCCATCGTCTATGATTTCATGCAAGACTATCTTGCCGCTACCGAGCGGCTGCAATCCAGCCTGGAAGATTAGCCTCCCAGTGGCGGCGACATGCATGGACGCATTAATGCCGCGAGCGCAGGGATGTGCAGGAGCGGCCGCAGTTGCCATTGCTCACCCTGCTTAATCCACAGAGACGTTCGACGCGTTCGCTGAGAAATACTCAGCCGCCATCCAAGTACGATTGGACTGGTTTCCCCGTTTAGTTGGCATCTTACGGAGTACGTTCCTCGAGCAATGCCGGACTGACGCCTTCGATTCCTGCCAGGGCTAATACGATCAATAAGGCTGTCTGTGGGCCTTCATGGGAATTAACCGGCGCGAACCATTCACCTGGAGAATGGGAGCCACCCCCGTTGCCTCCCCCGGCGATGGTGATAGCCGGTATTCCCAGCGACATGGGTACGTTGGAATCGGTACTCGATATACCCAGTTGCTGCAGTTGTATGCCAACCTCATCGAACGCCAATGCGGCGATTTGCACGATAGGGCTCTCAGCAGGAGTACTTCCCACTGGCCGATCGCCAATCAGATTAAAATCCACAGAGATCTCATCGCTATTCCAACGAGCATTTTCTTCCGCCACTGCCTGCAGGGCAGCCGCCTTGGCGCGTTCTTCCAGTCGAGCCAGTTCTTCGCGGTCATTAGAACGCATATCGAGGGCGAAGATTGCGTCCGCTGCGATGGAGTTTACCGAAGTACCACCGGTGACGGTGCCAACGGTAAAGGTGGTCTTTGGAGAGGCAGGTGTTTCGAACTCGCTTATCTTGGCGATGGCCCTACCCATGGCGTGAATGGCGCTGGCCAGCCCAAAGGCACCGAAAGAATGGCCGCCCGGACCTTTGAAATGAAATTCGAAGCGCCGGCTACCAGTACCACCGGTGGTAATGCGCCGTAGACGTACGCCATCGATGGAGATAAAGCCGTCGATCTCTGGATGGTCCCGAAAGATTGCCTTGATGCCACGTAAATCGCCACGACCTTCTTCACCCACGTTGCCGGCGAACATGATGTCCCCAAGGGTGGCTATGCCGCTCTCGTTTAAGACGTCGATCACCGATAACAGAGCTGCCAGCCCGCGGGAATCGTCGCCAATTCCCGGGGCATAGTAGCGGCCGGATCTCAGTTGGACACGGGTATCCACATCTTCCGGGAAGACCGTGTCCAGGTGAGCGGCGATGAGCAGGGTGGGTCCATTGCCGCTTCCTTTGCGAATGCCAATCGCATTGCCCTCGCTGTCGATATAGGCATCATCCAATCCCCGGGCGCGCATCAGTTCCAGATAGTAGGCCGCGCGGCGCTCTTCCTGGAATGGTGGAGCTGGTACTTCCGTGATGCGAAATTGTTCCCTTACCGTCTCCGGCTCCCGTTCTTCGATCTGCTGCAGGGAGGTTACTACCCGAGCATCCGCTGTGACTCGCTGAAAAACTTCCTGCAGTGGGGCGTCAATCGGTACCAGCGACTGGGGACTCTGTGCGTAGCCCGAGATGCTCAGCAGGCTGAGCAATAGGGCCAAGGCTCCTCGAAGTATTTTCAAATTAAGCTCTCTGCATATCTCTCGCTACAGGAGTCGCATGCGCCAACCGCGACCGCCGGATCTCAATGCGCGTCGTTCGCGCATGCGAGAATGTAATACGGCCCGTTTATCGGCGATCCAGTCTTCTCTTCCGACGTGGGGGTCCAGGCCACGATTACGGCGTCGATTCTCTTCGGCGATACGGAACTGGCAGAATTCCTGGTATAACTTGATTTCTATTTTCAGCTCCTGAATGACAATTTCCGCGTACATGGCATCATCGAGAAAGCCGATTCCTGGAATGTGATCCGGGATTACGTCTTCAGGATCGACGGAGTAGTACAGAGCGCTCCGAATACTGTTGCGCTCATCCTCGGTCAAGCTCCATTCTTCATCACGAATCATATTGAGCAGGATTTGTAACTTGAGGAGGCGATCCGAGATGAACTGTGGGAGAGTCAGATCTCTCGCCTCGACAATCAATTCCGACGCAGCTTCTTCAATCTGCTCTGCAGTGCCGGTATCTTCAATTGCGAGGTAGCCTTTATCGATGCTTTCCTAAAATTTCTCCAGATCTTCATCGCTAAGGGTGATGGTGATGTCGATAGGCATATTAATGTCCTTCTTCTTGTTCTCGCTTGCGTATTGTAATTTCTGTGGCTTTGTCGGGTATTTCTACTCTCATCGCTTCGCCAGTGTCACTGAGGTTGATACAAGCATTATCGGCACCGACTGCTCTGTGACCATCATTATTCACGCGGTGGATAGTGTGCCCGTACTGGCGGCAATCTTCAATGATCGACCACTGCTTTTTGGCAGTCTATCGGCGCAGTGGCGCTAATCCGCGATCAATAATGGAGGTAATTGTGGAGATTATTAACATCAGGCTGACAATGCCAATGACAAATTCCATGATTTGTCTGATCTCGACGAACAGACTCAGCCGAGAAAGGGCGATCAATATCAACGGTAGGAAGTAAAAAATACCATTCCACCGCCCCAGAAAGCTCATACGAAGTTGCTTCTGATGGAACAGGAAATAGGAATCCAGCACATATTGAGAGAAGGCGATGAAAATAAGAACTGGCAGGACAGGACTGACGACGCCGGCGAAAGCGGCCCCACTCAGCCCACTGGTGACGAATAGGAAGTCGGTAGCATGATCGAATAGCTGACCGCGTGCCGATGCGGTATTGGAGGCGCGCGCAACGATGCCGTCGAAGTAATCTGTCACGATAGCGATGAGAATCAGTAATAGCAGGATCGATGCTGGGACAAATTCTGGATCGGCAATGGCCCACGCCACTGGAATGATCAGCAGCAGGCGGATTGCCGTTAACAGATTGGCCATCAGTCAGTGAGAAGTTCTCGCTGTGCTCGCCGCCAGAAAATTAGCCCGATGCCCGCATTAAACAGGATAAAGAAGTTGTGCTGCACAAAGCCAAAGGCAGCCATCTGTCCTTCGTTCTCGGGAAATAGTATCACCCAGAATGTAATGGCAGCGGCCCGCATCGGTGTGGGTACAGCAGCCGCGAAAAAGATGACTGGCAGGTAGGGCAGCAGATTGATAAAAGATGCTTCTACACCGAATAGATTTAATGCCCTGGTATAGACAACAACAGCGGCCAGTAGCGCGGGCGAGCGCAGCAGAAAAAACATGAAATAGTGCCAGGGCTTGGCCAAGCGAAAGGCATGCAGCAAGCGCCTGTCTTTTAGCTTATTATTGGGCAACAGTTTGCCATTGAAATACAGCAACCAGATGATGAAGAATACTGCCGCTCCTCCAGCGATATAGGGCATCAAGCCAAACACTTCCGGCAGGTCTCCGCCACCGAATGCAAAGCCGATGGACGCCCAGATAAGCAGGTAGAAAATTTCGCAGAACATGATGAATAACATCACCGATCCAACTTCCCAGCCTGGTATCTGATCGCGCTTGTTCAGATAGTAGGCCATGGCGCCTTTGCCAATCTGCTCGTTGAAAATGGAAATGATGTAGGCGCTGGCGCGAATAGGCAAAATATCCTTGTACTTGATGTCAGCCAACAGCCAATTTAGCGCCTTGGTTACTACCAATGTATCGATCAGAAAATAGAACAGCGAATAGCCGATCATCAGGATTAACCAGGGAACCCAATTTACATTGGCGAATACTTCGGTCATGTACCCCAGCAGCGACATTCCTTCCCTGGCGGCTGCCCCATTGAGTCGATAGTAGAGGTAGCCGAAACAGGCAACCGTAACGATGAGGAGTACGATCCTCCCCACCGGATTAGGCTTGCGGATCTGTGCCGCTTCTTCCTGTGGCTCAAGTATTTCGGATGCTTGCTGTTCTGCCGGTTCGCTAGGTTCGGTCATATGACTAGGGTGTCCTTATGAGTTTTTCAAGGGTGGACTGCAGTGGGGTCAATTCGATTCCGAGTGCTGTATCTGCATTGCATTGTACAATTTCGTTCATGGTAATGACGTCGATCACCGCCGGGGTGATGCCGCCTCCCTTTATTCTACTGGTGATGGCCGCCCCAAGCTTGGCGATGGTAGTTGAGATCGACCCCACCTCCACGTCGCCGCCCTGCATCTGGGCAACCCGGATGATCAAATCGCGGTAGCTAATCGCCTCCGGTCCGACTAATTCGTGAATAGTGACACCATCGGGTTGTTCTCGGCAAATGTTTAAAACTGCGCCACACAGATCATCTACATCCAGTGGGCGCTGGGTGTAATGGCCCCCACCCAGTACCTTGGCCTTTTGCCTGGAGGCGGTGGCCAACAGCGAGGCAGTCCCGGCAGTGCCCGGCCCCAGCAGGATAGGTGTTCTGATGATGCTTGCCGAGAGCCCGGATTTTGCCACGCTGGCTTCTGCCAATCCCTTGGAGCGGAAATAGCGGTTTTGGGAATCCGTACTCGCGCCAATTACACTGATGAAAATAATGTGATTGACGCCGGACTGCTGAGCCGCCTTTATGACCGATTCGGTAGCGGCGACATTGGCGCTGGTATAGTTAGTGTGCTTGCTTTCGATCAGAATCCCGGCCAGGTGGATAACACAATCGGCCCCCTGGAAGGCGGCTGCGAGGTCGGCCAGGTCGGTATAGGAGATTATCCGGGGAGTGATTCGAGAGGATTCGGGGAGTGTCGCAAATGCAGTTTCGCTTCGAACTCCAGCCATGATTTCGACATCAGCTTCCTCAGCGAATCGAGATAAAAGCTGTTGGCCAACGCTACTATTGGCTCCGGTTATGGCAATTTTCACGAGATTAGACTTTCCTTGTTAGCACATTGTTCAAAAAAAATTCCCCAAGCCTACTCTGGTTTGGATAATTCAGTTTACTGGTCATTTTACCCTCAGGGGATGGGAGTGCTTATCGGCTCGTGTTCGCTCGTTAACTGACTTGTGCCAGGTTGTCCAGTTTTTTGTTACGCTGGCGTTTACTCGCGCTGGTATTTTCTATTTGTGTCAGATCCGGTGCGTCGAAGGCAAGATCGCGGTGAGTCTGTGGTGCGTCGGTGTAGAGTGTAGTTCGCATTCGCGGGTCTCGACCAATACTCACGATGAATTCTTCTACCATGGTCGGAGGCCATTCCTGGCCATACTCGGACCCCGCTGCCCGGGTAATACTCTCATTCATCAGCGTGCCACCGAGATCGTTGGCACCGGCGTTCAGGCAGGCTGCCACACCCTGCTGACCCATCTTGACCCAGGAGGTCTGGATATTGGGTATCAAGCCATGCAAGACCAGCCTGGCTATGGAGTGCATGAGAATTGCTTCCCGAAAACTGGGTCCGCTACGCGATTTGCCCCGCAGATACATCGGTGCCTCCATATGCACATACGGTAGCGGTACGAATTCGGTGAAGCCGCCGCTGCGCTGTTGTAAGGATCTGATCTCCAGCAGATGACTGGCCCAGTGTTCAGGGTGTTCTACATGACCGTACATGATGGTTGCCGTTGTCTTGAATCCGATTCGGTGCGCAGCCTCCATCACTTCGAGCCATTCCCGGGTATTCAGTTTGTCCGGGCAGATTTGGGCACGTACTTCATCGTGTAATATTTCTGCAGCGGTCCCTGGCAGCGTGTTGAGTCCGGCATCTTTCAGCTTTATCAAGAATTCTTCAAGACTCAATCCCAGAGTCTCGGCTCCTTGCCAAACTTCCAATGGAGAAAAGGCGTGCACATGCATGTCGGGAACAGCTTGCTTTACCGTTTGCACAATATCCAGGTAGGTCTGCCCGGTATAGTCTGGATGAATACCGCCTTGCATGCAGACTTCCGTGGCACCACGATTCCAGGCTTCCTGGCTGCGACGAGCAATCTCTTCAGCACTGATATCATAGGGTTTGCCGCGCAGATTCTCGCTAAGCTTGCCCTTGGAAAAAGCGCAGAACTGGCACTTGAAGTAGCAGATGTTTGTGTAATTGATATTGCGATTGACCACGTAGCTGACCTGCTCGCCATTGACTTGCTTGCGCAGGATGTCTGCCTGCGAAGTGACATAAGCGAAATCCGCTCCGCGACTTTCAAACAATCTTGTAACTGCTTCACATTCGAGAGGTGCCTGATCGACGCAACTAGATACAATATCCTTAATCTCGTCGGACACTGACTCGAGATCAGGAGTTTGTTTGATAAGATTCAGCTCCAATTCTGGAGCCGCGTTGCGCTCACCGGGTTTCCAGTCATCTCGCTTAGCGAATCCGCAGGCATCAGACATATTCAAGACAGCGGGTAAAACATCAGCACTTATCCATTTGTCAGAATTCTTGAGATAGGATGGATAAATCGTAAGGCGTTGTTCGAGGAATTTTCCAGCGGCCTGCGTCTCCCGGGTGAGTTTATCCAGGTGTGGCCATGGCGCTTCAGGATTGACATGATCCGGAGTGAGTGGTGAAACGCCTCCCCAGTCATTGATGCCGGCCTGTACCAGTTGTGGTAGCACGCCAAGACTGAGATTCGGCGGTGCCTGGATACTCATCTGCGCGCCAAATATTAATCGCGCCACGGCAATTGTGTGGAGTAATTCATTAAGATCCGGCTCCGCTGCCTTGGACATTTTGGTGCCTGGCTTGGCACGAAAATTCTGGATGATGACTTCCTGGATATGGTCGTGGCGCTCATGCAATCGCCGGATTTCCAGCAGCGACTCGATGCGCTCTGACCTGGTCTCACCAATCCCGATGAGAATCCCGGTGGTAAAGGGAACCTTCGCACGGCCCGCCAGGTCCATAGTCTCGATGCGCAACGACGGATCCTTGTCCGGTGAACCATAATGGGGCATGCCTTTCTCGCATAAGCGTGCAGCGCCAGATTCCAGCATGATGCCCATGGAAGCGCTTACCTTGCGTAACTGGGCAATTTCCTCAGCGGTCATGGTGCCTGCATTGATATGGGGGAGCAGGCCAGTCTCGGTGAGGATTTTCTCCGCAATCGACGTGACATAGTCGATGGTGGTCTCAAAGCCCATTTCAGCAAGGGCTTCCCTGGCTGCCCGGTAGCGTAACTCGGGTTTCTCGCCCAGGGTCAGCAAGGCTTCCTGACAACCGAGTTGAGCCCCATCCCGGCACAGCTGCAGCGCTTCCTCCTCGCTCATGAAGGGCTGATGGATACGTTTCGGTGTCTTTGCAAAAGTGCAGTAATGGCACACATCCCTGCAAAGATGAGTCAGGGGAATAAATACCTTGCGAGAGTAGGTGATGATTTTGTGGTGATGCGCATCTCGCAGCACACGAGCGGACTCTGCCAGTTTAGCGGTGTCATCGCAGTCGGCGAGCGCCAGTGCCTGGTCTTCGCTTAAAATGTCAGTGGCTGCCAGATCAAGCTGCACAGTGTTTCCTTACGTTCTGAGACTCCTTTGAGAGTCCGTAGGTGATACGAAGCTGCAAGGTTACCAGTTGGGTCACCAAAAAGGGAGCAACACTTCTGGACTGGCAGATACAGTGAGTGGAAAGACGCTTCTGAACAGGCCGACACAACGGGTTGAAAATGGAGCTTGTGCACCAGGAGTGACTCTAACAACCCCCATTGCGGATATCCAAAAAGCACAGAAAATCGATCCAATTTTCTGTGCTTGTGCTTAAGGGCCTACCTCCGGCAGCTATTTCATGGCGGTAACCGGGAACAGCATAGTAGAGACATCTCCCCGGGTATCCTGATGTACCTCGATATCCGTAGTCACCACGCCCAGCATGACCTCGGTACCGATTACCCAAGCTGCTGCCGTGCAGATCACCGAGCCGACAAAGCCATTCTGCTCAACAATATCTGACGCCAGGAAGAAGCGGACGCCACCGGCTGGCAAACGCACGCGGACTCGGCCAACAATTGCTCCGCTCTGATTCTTGGCGTAGCAATAAGCCCAGGTTTCAGTATTGTGAATACTGCTGAGTACCATAGCGGTGTCCAATAGCGCAGCGACTTCCGGCTTGGGCAGCGCTGCTCCGGTTAGTAGATCGCTCAATTGCGTAGCGTCACGATCGATCTCAACTTCAACAACGGTCAGATCCTGCCCTGTCAAAGTGCTGGAGAATAACAGTGATGCTAACAACACGCCGAACAGCGAAGGTTTATGTACAAGCATTTATCTTATTGAATTGGTTATCATAAGGTCCCCCCTTATCATGTTAGTTTGAGTCCAAAATCTATTCGAACTAATAATCCCTAACGAGTATTTGAAAATTTGGTTTACACTTGGCTTTCGATAAGACTGCGAATCACCAATTCTGTGACCCAATTAACAAGCAACTTGCTTTTTCATTTGCAGAAGCGGCGCGTGCTATTTGCTGCGCTTTGCGCAGTGTGGTTCTGTATGCTCGGTCAGGATCTCCTTGCGCAACCCATGCTGTTTACAAATGCACGAATCATCGTCGGTGATGGCAGT
>DMJN01000190.1 GCA_003451715.1 Gammaproteobacteria bacterium
TCCACTTCGCCTTTTTCCAGAATCGGAATCTCATTCAAGATGGTCGAATCACGTAGATGACGCCTGCTGATCTTCTGATCCTGAAACAGTTGTCGGTAATAAGGAACGACGTCATAACAGTGCTGCAGGACTTTTCTTAGGGCTTGGGCCTGGTACTGCTGTTGGAGTTCAGGGGAGAGAAATTCATTACTTAACAGCAACTCGTCAAAGCGAGGCGTGTCCCGCTTCGATTTAATCCGCCAACACTTATTGGCTTCCAATTCTGTTTCCAGATTTGTAGGCATATTCTAGTTAGTAGTCGATGCCCTTCTGAACCTTAACTCCGGCATGAAAGGCATGTTTGGTTTCGTTCAGTTCCGATACCGTGTCTGCCAATTCCAACAATTCCTTCGAGGCGTTGCGCCCGGTAATCACGACGTGTTGATTCGGTGGTCGATTCTCTAATGCGCTTAAAACCGTTGGTTTGTCGAGATAGCCGTAGGTGAGCATATAGGTCAGCTCATCGAGGACAACTAAATCAACCGATTCATCCTGCAACAGCGCTGCTGCCTTTTCCCAGGTAGCAACTGCTGCCGCAATATCTCTCTCTCGGTCTTGCGTGTCCCAGGTAAAACCGGTGTTCATGACATGAAATTCCACCAGAGGATTTTCTTCGAAGAGCAGGCGTTCTCCACAATCCCAAGACCCCTTGATGAATTGAACGACGCCACAGCGCATACCGTGGCCAACGCTTCTAGCCAGCATGCCGAAAGCGGAAGTGCTCTTGCCCTTGCCATTACCGGTTAACACCACCAGCAGACGCTTATCGATGGTCGCCTGCGCGATCTTGCTATCGATATGCTGCTTCTTTCTCTGCATGGCCTTCTTGTGGCGTTCATTGCGTTGTTCGGATTTAGACACGGTTTTTGCTCCGTACGATGCTATTGGATTCGCCTAGAAGCTTGCTCGAACACCGATATAGGAAGCTCGCTCCGGCGAATTGTAGTCGAGAATTTCCTGATAATCTTCGTCAAAGGCATTTTCAATCCTTGCGTATATCTCGATTGACTGGGTAAGAGTAAAACTGGCAGTTATGTCCAGTACCTCGAAATCATCCAGAGCGTAGTCTACCGGGCTGCCAAAAAATGCATCTACGGCATCCTTCGAGATACGATAGAATGCGTTCAAGTTTAATCGATCATTCAAGCCTGTATAAGATACTCCAACATTTGCCAATTTCTCCGGCCTTCTTACGCGTTGTTGTCCGTTCGGACGTTTCGTTTCATTGAATGTGTAATTTCCTTGAAGCTGCCAATTTGGATTCAGGCTGTAGTTAGCAGTCAATTCGAATCCTTCTGAGGTGCTGACACCCAGATCCTGTAAATAACCGCTAAAGGACGCCGCATCGAAATAGATGGCGTCTTCGACTTCTTGATCGAAATACACGGCTTCGAGACGTAGATCATTGCCGATGAAATATTCGGCACCTATCTCAAAACCCTCACTATTTTCTTCTTTCAAGTCAACCAGAGAAGCCGGTGGATAAGCAAAGAATCCGCTATTGTAGGCGATTTCCGACAGGCTGGGAGCACGGAAGCCGGTGCCGAAGCTGGCTTTGAATTTCAGGGTATTGCCGCTGACTAGATCCATCAAATAGGCAGTACTGATTCGGTAGCTGGTGTGACTGCCAAAATCATCATTATCATCCTGCCGTACACCTGCGGTAAAGAAGAAGTTATCGGAGAAGTCACTCAATACATCCACGTAGTAGCCTTCGTTGTCACGCTCTTCTCCATTGGCGAGTTCTTCCTCGAAATCGGCGCCAAAGATCAGATTGAATCCGGACAGCTTGTTCAGACTGCCGATGTATTCCACTCTATTCAACTCGCCGACTGTACTGAATCCCGCTATGCCGAGTGCGTAGTTTTGTGTGTCGGAATCGGTGGATGAGTAGGCAAGTGCATGGCTCATGTTCTCATTCCTGTAACTGCCTGAGATTCTGGTGGCTTCCAGGTCGTAGTCAGTATCACAATCATGCACCGTTGTGCCTGAGAAACATCCGTCGAATTCTGTCTCGCCCTGAACATCGCGATGTACTATATCGAAGCGGAAACCCTCACCCAGATTAAAGCCCGCCCTTGCATGCACAGTGATATTGCTATAGCCGTCATCATCTACGAGCACTGCATCGGAATTGCGTGTGTTGAAACCATCAGTCTCAAAATCTGTTGCCGTGACGTAGAAGTCTGCAATGTCGTTGCCTCCACCGATTGAGGCCGCAAGCTGATGGGTTCCAAATTTGCCAGAGTGTCCATCCAATGAGCCGCTTAGCCCTTCAATATCACGTCTTGAGCTGATATTGATCACGCCACCCGCATCCGCCCCATAGCTCAGTCCCTGAGGACCTCGCAGCACTTCGATCTTGTCTATCCCGGCGCTCATCACGTGTGCAAGTTTTGGCCCGACCTGTGTGCCAGCCGGATCGGATAGTTTCAGGCCATCGAACAGCACGAGCGTGCGGAAGCCTTCTTCGCCACGAATTCGTAGAGAGGTTTGTGTGCCCGTGCCTCCGCTTCGGCTTACGCCGATGGCAGGTAATTGCCGAATCACATCGGTGAGCGCGGAATTGCCATAGGCCCGAATTTCCTGCTCATCTAAAACAGAGACCGATGTGCCTATTTGTTTTAGTGGCACTGGTAGGCGGTTCGCGACCACTACAATCTCTTCTAATGGGTTTTCAGTTGCTTGACTTGACATCGTTTGCCCCTGGGTGGGGCTTTGCATTAACAAAGCGATCGCTGAGCCGGTAAGAAGTGTTAGTGTGACTTTCATTTTGGGTTCCCAATGAATCTGCTAGCCATCGTTGGCAAGAATGCATTCAGTTTCATGAGGGAGGCTGCGGCAGATGAACCCGGCCTGGGTTCAACCACTGATGTAGCCCTCCGCTGCATCCAGGTAGTAACTTTTCAGGCTGGTATCGGACTTGGCAGCAACTCATGTATTCGGTTAGTTCAATGAATACAGATTCGCTCATTACCGTTGCGGGGGCAGTGTTGGAATCGCACCAACTTCCCAATTAATCTGGCTGATGCCAGATACCTGATAAAGTTTTGTTCCGTGGCCAATCCAGACCATGGAATCGCGCGCAGTCTATAGTTTCGAAACAGATTAGTCAATTAGCCTACAGTCGTTGTTCATGGCTAACTTTGACGAGTCGATGGTCACTGCATATAATCAGCTGCGCTTCAGGTGCCCTTAATCGCAAGCGTCTTGTGCGGTTTGGGTTAAACGGGAACGTCGGTGCGAAAGATTACTTCAACGAAGCTACATTCCAAGCCGCGGCTGCCCCCGCAACGGTAACCAACCATGCACACTCTATGCATAGATGGGAGCCCGATACCGGCCTGAAAGACAACGGCCTGGAAGGTCTGTCTCTTGTGCATTGGATGAGGAGGGCTCTACTCCTCTCAGTTTGACGATTAAGCGGAGGGCTTGTCGGAGGTGGTTCACAAGAACCGCGTTTGTCTGTATCTCCTTTCTTATTCTCTTTCTGCCGCCACTGATGCTTAGTAGCTGAGTGAATGGCATCAGGTAAATTGGGATCGACTTGTAATGATTGCTCATACAAGCAAAGCGCAGTGTGTATTCTGTAAATGAAACCTTCAGTACTCATGGTGCAAGGCACCACCTCAGACGCAGGCAAGAGCATTCTTGTGGCTGGACTGTGTCGTGTATTGGCACGCGAGGGAGTTCGCGTTGCACCCTTCAAACCACAAAACATGGCACTGAATAGTGGAGTCACCCGCGAAGGGGGTGAAATCGGCAGGGCGCAGGCTTTGCAGGCACAGGCCTGTTTTCTGGAACCATCCACCGACATGAACCCAGTGCTTATCAAGCCGGAGAAAGATGCCAGTGCACAAATTGTCATACATGGCCAGGCTCGTAATCGGATGGATGCGGAATCTTATCACGGCTTCAAGGCTGAAGCGCTGGATTTTGTTCTCGAGTCGTTTCAACGATTAGCTTCTGAGTATGAAGTCCTCATAGTGGAGGGTGCAGGGAGCCCGGCTGAGATTAATCTGCGTGACAATGACATCGCCAATATGGGTTTTGCCGAGGCAGTGGATTGCCCCGTGATCCTTGTAGCCGACATCGATCGCGGCGGTGTATTCGCACATCTGGTGGGGACACTAGAACTGTTGTCGGACTCCGAGCGAAATCGCGTATGTGGCATGGTAATAAATAATTTCAGGGGTGATATCAATCTGCTATTACCGGGAAATGAATGGTTGCAAGACAGGGTAATGAAACCCGTCATTGGCGTATTGCCCTATTTACAGAATTTTTACCTCGACGCCGAGGATGCCATCTCCCAGCAACAGCTTTTAAATTCCGATGCTGAAAAACTACGAGTTGTGGTGATAGTCTTGCCACGAATCAGCAACCACACCGACTTCGATGCCTTACGCCTGCATGAACAAGTCGATCTTAAGTATGTCGGGCCAAAACAGCTCATCCCGGCCTGCGACCTCATCATTGTGCCGGGCAGCAAGAATGTCCGCGCCGATCTGGAACAGATGCTGGCCAGTGGCCAGGCCGATTCCATAAGAACTCATCTGCGTTATGGTGGCAAAGTGTTGGGAATCTGCGGTGGCTACCAAATGCTGGGCACAGAGATTTGTGATCCCGATGGAGTCGAGGATGCTCCGGGGACTTCCGCCGGTTTAGGTCTGATCAGCATGTCGACGACACTGACTCCTGCCAAAAAGTTGCAGCAGCGACAGGGTATCCTCTGCATGGGACAGGTAGAGGTTTCTGGTTATGAGATTCATTGCGGAATCTCATCGGGTGAAGGTCTAGAAACGCCTTTGATTCAATTTGAGGATGGGTGCAGCGATGGTGCAATTAGTGCCGACGGCAAGATCATCGGCACTTATCTGCACGGACTGTTCGACGATCCTGCAGCACTTCGAATTCTGCTCAATTGGGCGGGACTTGAGACCAGCCATACTGTCGATGTGAATGCTCTTCGAGAAGAGCAATTGGAAAGATTGACAGATACCTTGCTTGAAGAACTGGATCTGAACCTGCTTTTCCCGGATGTCTTTCCGTGCTCGAGGGAGGTCTCGTAATGGGAAGAGTGGGAGTCCGCAAGGTAATGACAGTGCTGCTGGTGTCTGTTCCTGCCGTCATTCTGTTATACCTGGCGCTTGGGCCTACAGTGATATCCCCCCTGCTGCTGTTCAATTCTTCCGCCACATCGGCAGATCCAATGCTGGCCAGAGACGCCCTTATCCTATCCGCTATTCGCTTACCGAGAGTTCTAATGGCTGGCCTGGTAGGGGCGAGTCTGGCGTGTTGCGGCGCGGCGATGCAGGGCTTGTTTCGAAATCCATTGGCTGATCCTTCGCTGATTGGCGTGTCGAGCGGTGCCTCGGCCGGCGCGAGTTTCGCCATCGTTTTCGGTGCCAGTTGGATCGACAGCAGTGCGGTGCTCGGCTTGTCAGTAGTGAGTCTTGGCGCAGTGGCGGGAGCAACGATCGCCGTATTTCTGGTGTATCGCCTGGCCACCAATCGCTACGGGACATCGGTGGTAACCATGTTGCTCAGTGGGGTTGCTATTGGAGCCGTGGCCAGTGCGCTGAACAGCCTGTTCAGCTATTTCGCCGACAGCGATATGTTGCGGCGCATCAGTATCTGGGCGATGGGCAATCTGGACGGCGCCACCTGGGAGCGGGTATTTCTCGTCTTTGTTGTCGCACTCATTCTGTGCTGGCGCTTGCCGCAGCATTGCAGAGCGCTCAATGCCTTTCTCCTGGGCGAATCTGAAGCACGCTATCTGGGCATTGAAGTGGAGCGCGTGAAGAAGGAACTGGTACTAATTACGGCCCTGGCGGTAGGGATCGGTGTCGTAGTCTGTGGCAATATCGCCTTCGTGGGTTTAGTGGTGCCACACATACTACGCAGTCTGATTGGACCGGATCATCGGACACTTATACCGGCCTCCGCGTTGGCTGGGGCGATATTGCTTATAGTTGCAGACATGGTTGCACGAACAGTTATTGCACCGGCTGAATTGCCGGCTGGAATTCTTACCTCTCTGGTTGGCGCTCCGGTTTTCTTTTTTCTGCTGGTGAAAAGTAAAGTGCTTAATAATCCGGAGCGACTCTAGGACGACGTGATGATTCTTGAGCTGACCAATCTGAGCGCATTTATTTCATCGCAGATATCCCTGCACAGCATAGAGTTCGCTGTCGATGCGGGGAAAACCGCCATCATTATCGGACCGAACGGCGCCGGTAAAACCAGTTTGCTGCGGGCAATTTGTGGGGACTTACCGCTCAGTTCCGGGCAAGTGCTATTTAATTCGAAGGCGGTAGATGCTTGGGCGGTGAACGAGCGGGCCACCCTCCTTGCCATCTTGCCGCAGCGATCAACATTGGAATTTCCGTTTACCGTCGAGGAAGTGGTGACCATGGGCCGTATTCCCCACAGTACTTCCAACCAGCGCAATCGTGAGATTGTGGGTGAGGCCTTAGACCTGGTGGATTGCCGGCATTTGCAGAAGCGCTCCTTTATCAGTCTTTCAGGCGGAGAAAAACAACGCGTCCAGTTGGCGCGGGTTGCCGCGCAAATATGGGAGCCCTCTGCCAGTGGGGAACGCTGCCTGATATTAGACGAACCCTCCGCGTCTTTGGACCTGGCGCACCAGGAAATGATAGTTACCATGCTGCGGCATTTTAATGAACAGGGTGTGGCCAGTTTAGTGGTGTTGCACGACCTCAACCTTGCTGCAAAATGTGGCGATGCTATTGTGATGCTCAAGCAGGGACTAGTGGCTGCACATGGAACGCCAGAGCAGGTGCTAAAAGAAGATGGTCTCAATGCTGTTTTCGATATTCGTTCTCGGGTTATCGAGAATCCGCTGAGTAATAAACCGATGGTAGTCACATGAGTGATAGAGAAGATTCAAAACAAACATCGCCTGGAGAGATACTAGCCAACTTTCGACTATTCAATGGCAAGCGGAAATTTCTCCTGTGCTGCCTGCTGAGTTTTGCTGCAGTTGGCTACTCTCACGCGCAGATCGAAGTTCAGGATGACATGGGCAACACCGTGCAGCTACGGTTGCCAGCGCAAAGGATAGTCAGCCTGGCACCACATATTACCGAGATGCTGTATGCGGCAGGGGCGGGTGACAAGATCGTGGCGACCACGCAGTTTAGTGATTTCCCACTACAGGCAAATGCCATTCCCATCATTGGCTCCAATAAGGATATCTCCTACGAATCACTGTTGAGCCTCAACCCCGATCTGGTTATTGCCTGGGCGAGTGGCAATGGAGATGAGATTGTGTCCCGCATAAAGAGCCTGGGGTTGACTGTGTTTCTGGATGAACCAAGAGAAATCCAGGATATAGCTACATCGCTAAGCCGATTCGGCCAGCTGGCGGGCACCGAAGACATAGCCATGCGGGAAGCGCAGAACTTCATGAGGAAATTGAACGAACTGCGCAACGACTATTCGAATGATGGGATCCTAAGCGTGTTCTATGAGGTTTGGCCCGAACCAATGACCACACTCAATGGCGAGCACCTGATTTCAGATATTATCAGGTTGTGTGGCGGCGTTAATATTTTTGAGGAGCTTATACCTCTGGCGCCCGTGGTTAGTATGGAATCGGTTTTGACAGCAGATCCACAAGTCATCGTGGTTGGCGGCATCGATGAGGCGAGGTCTGATTGGCTGGACAGCTGGCAAGACTGGCCAGGACTCTCTGCCGTTGACAATCAACAAGTGCATTTCATACCGCCGGATTTGTTGCAGAGGAACTCACCCAGAGTGATTCAGGGAGCCGAACAAATGTGTGACATTTTGACCAGTGCTCGCGCACACTATTCTCTTAACTGAGCCCTTGCTGATCAAAAGTACTGAACCACATGCACGCCAAGGGAAATTCAGCTCAGCTCATTATTGGTGTCATACGGCTTCGGATTGGATCTTGCAATCCACCAGTTTCTTTTTGATAGCGCTGACCAGGCTGTCGCTGTCCAGATTTACGCTCGCCAGTATCTCCGTAACCTTGCCGTGATCGAGGAAGGCATCGGGTAAGCCCAGATTCAGGGTTGGAATTCGATAGTTAGCCTTCAGCAGAAATTCATTTACTGCCGAACCTGCGCCACCCATGACTGAGTTTTCCTCGATAGTTACGATGAGTTGATGAGAGGTGGCCATGTCACCTATCAGCTCTTCATCCAGAGGTTTGACGAAGCGCATATCGGCCACCGAGGCGTTGATCTTATCAGCCGCCAGCAGGGCTGGCTCCACCATACTGCCGAAGGCGAGTATGGCCACCGACCTGCCTTCCCGGCGAGTCACAGCCCTGCCGAGCGGAACCGGCTCCAGCGTGTGTTCGACGACCTTGCCGGGTCCCTTGCCACGCGGGTACCTGACGGCGGTGGGGCCAACGTGATGGTAAGCGGTTGATAACAGCTTATGGGTTTCGTCCTCGTTGCTGGGAACCATTACCACCATATTGGGTATGCAGCGCAGATAGCTGAGATCGAAGCTGCCAGCGTGGGTTGGACCGTCCTCCCCTACCAGCCCCGCTCTGTCGATGGCAAACAGGATGTTCAGATCCTGCAAGGCAACATCATGAATAAGCTGATCATAGCCACGCTGCAAGAAAGTTGAGTAGATGGCGATTACCGGTTTGACTCCATTACAG
>DMJN01000187.1 GCA_003451715.1 Gammaproteobacteria bacterium
ACCATGGCGATGACAATGGCTTGCTTAATGGTGATAGCACGGGCGCCGACAGAGGTCCCCATGGCGTTTGCGACGTCGTTTGCGCCGACGCCCCAGGCCATAAAAAAACTGAATAAGCAGGCCAGGCCGAGTAACAGAAAGCCATATTGTGAAATTATGTCTGACATGTAGATCGATTCTCGAAAATAGTGTGTTAGTGAGCAACCAGTTGCAGAAGTCGGCTACCGACCTTCTGAGAAATATCCGAGATACCGCCCAGCATATCGATGATCTTGTAGAGGAACATCACATTTACCGGCGGCAGGGATGCTTCCAACTGGAACAACATTGATCTCAATTTCACCTGGCTCATATCACTCTGGTGTTCCAGTTCATCGAGCTCGATGACAAGTTCTTCGACTAGATTCGCTTCTTTGCCACGAAATCCGGCCTCCAGAAGCTCATCAAGTTCCTGTATAGCCTTGAGCGCTTGCGCGGAGGTACTTAGATTTGTCTGATAATCTTCCCGTACCGCATCAATCAGTTCAGCGGGAATTTCCATTTTCCGCCCTAGCATCAAGCCGGCAATGTCCTTGGCCCGGTTCGCCAGCCGGTCCTGGTCTCGTAAAAGTTCCAGGAGGTCATTTCGCGCCACGGGTAACCATAAGCTCCTGGGAAGGTGGTTACGGATATCCCGCTTGATTGCATCGGCTTCGTTTTCGATGCTTCGAATGGCCTGCTGGATTTCTGCAGCTTTCTGCCAGTCTTTGCTGAAACTCGCCTCGAGAAAGTCTCCAAGCAGGCAAATACAGCTCTGGGCTTTCACCATATGAGTCTGAACGGGCCCGATAGGAGAGCGGCCGAACAGTGCACCTATAGGATTAGTCATTTTTGTATATCCAGGGTCAAATACGCGGCGTATTAAATCATTACCGGAGGCATAGGGATAGTCACCAAAGGCCCAAATTATGCGATTTTTCTGTGCTATCAAGAACATCCTTTTTGAGCGGTTTTAGCCCCCTGTTTATATTGGCTTTTCTGGTAAAGAGTCACATTGGTCTTGTAGAAACATGTAGCTTAAGACGGTGACTTGTAGCCGTGTAGCACTGGTTTTTCACGGGTTGGCCTCTTTGACTCAGGTCAAGCTGATGGACACTGGGCCTGCTAGAGTTATCCTGATTCCTATTCTGCCTGCAGGGAGCTAGAGTGTTAGGCTGTAGGAAGGATCAGTACTGTTCAGGTCTGCAAATTCAGGTCACAGACGATGCGTAGGGTGAATCTGGATTTAGGTTTTAGAAGGCTTGATACTTGAACCACAAAACTTCGCTGAATGGAAGAAGATAGTATGTTTGAAGCTGCTGAAGTGGGTCGTTCACTTACCAAGGAGGAATTCAAACGACTCGAACCCGAGATACATCGGCTGTTCTTGAATTTGCAGCAGCAACTACGTACATCTGGTAAGTCAGTGATCATTATCGTGTCAGGAGTTGAGGGAGCCGGGAAGGGCGAAGTCGTCGATCGCCTCAATCGATGGTTTGATACCCGTGATGTTCAAACGCACGCCTTCTGGGATGAGACGGACGAAGAGCGGCAGCGTCCGCGTTTCTGGAAGTTTTGGCAGAGCTTACCGATGCGCGGAACGGTAAGCGTCATGTTTGGCTCCTGGTATACCAAGCCGCTTGTGGATGCCGCCTTTGCTAAGATCGATAAAGCAGAGCTGGATCAGGAGCTGAAACGCATTGAGGAGTTGGAGCGTACCCTGACTATTGACGGCAATATTATCGTCAAGCTCTGGTTTCATCTGTCCAAAGCTGTGCAGCATGAAAGACTCGAGAAGGAAGCCAAGGTAAGTAAATTCAAGAAATCTCCCTTGCTGGAGGAGTTTTCAAAAAACTATGATCGGTTCGCGAAGGTATCGGAGCGCGCACTGCGTTTAACAGATACCGGATTTGCCCCCTGGCACATAATCGAAGCCACTGATCCCAGGTATCGGGATATCTCGGTTGGTGACGCCATAGTCGGGCGCATGGAAACAGGCCTGACAGAGGAGGCTGAGCCCAAGTCGGACGTAGAGCCCTCGGCAGAATCCACCGAGATTCAAATGATCCATGACGCCCTGAGTGCCAAGTCCTCACAGATTACCGTGCTGGATACGGTTGATCTTACCCAGTCACTTACCGATGCGGAATATGCAAAGCGCATCAACAAGTTGCAGTTGAAGCTCCATGATCTGGCCTGGGAGATGCACAGCGCAAAACGTAACGCTGTCCTGGTCTTTGAAGGATGGGATGCGGGTGGAAAAGGCAGCGCGATCAGACGCCTGACAACAGCCATAGACGCCCGCTTGTACCGGGTTATCCCCATCGCTGCACCTACCGACGAAGAGAAGGGGCATCACTATCTCTGGCGATTCTGGCGTCATATACCACGTGCAGGCTATGTAACCATCTACGATCGCTCCTGGTATGGACGGGTGTTGGTCGAGCGAGTTGAAGGGTTCGCTCAACCCCATGAATGGCTGCGGTCTTATCAAGAAATCAACGATTTTGAAGAACACCTGGTCGATCACGGTGTGGCGCTGTTTAAGTTCTGGATTCACGTCAGCAAGGACGAACAGCACAGGCGTTTCAAGGAGCGGGAGAAAGATCCCCGCAAGCAACACAAGATCACCGATGAAGATTGGCGCAATCGTGAACGATGGGACGACTACAAGTCTGCCATCAACGACATGGTGGCACATACCAGCACCGCGCGCACTCCGTGGACCATTGTGGCTGGAAATGATAAGAAATTTGCCCGCATCCAAATACTGGAGACGGTTTGCGTTGGTCTGAAGCAGAGCTTGTTTCCAGAGGCGCAGAATAACAAGAAGATCGAAACTTAATCGGCTTCCACCAGATAGAAGAGGCAGTCTTTGCGGGCGATTTCAGGATTTGTCGTCACCATGAATAGTTTCAGGCGGCGGGTAGGGTAAAGCTCTCCTTCCTCGAGAATGAAATAGTCAAGCAACCGCTCCTTTCCATGCATGTCCATCACGGTCAGATTGGCGGCCAAGTCACCGGATACGAAACCCAGTCGATTGCCCGGCCCCACATATCCAAAGTTGTGGTGTTCAATATCCGTTATAAGGGTGACACCGTCATCCATGAGACAATGATCACCGTATGCAATGTCGCTGCCATCCAGTAATTCAACACGTAGTGGGTTGTGAAAGAATTCCAGCGACATATCAGTGTGTTTAATCGACAGAACATCAGCGTAGGTGATGTACTTCAGCAGGCCTTCAGTGGCCATCAGGTTGGATTCTGTATCGTCTGCGCCGCCACATTCAATGGTGACGGTTGGCATCATGGCCTCACTTATCTCCATTAACGACCCCAGCAATAGATCGGTAACAATCATTCGGTGAGTAAATAGCGAGACTAGCGCATC
>DMJN01000151.1 GCA_003451715.1 Gammaproteobacteria bacterium
GGGTCAAAATTCGATGCAAATATGCGCGGATAATGGATCAATTTTGCGTGCAATTTAACAAGAGACGTGAAAAGAACGTCTCTAAACTTCGTGACTTATCGCTATGCCAAATCATCGCATGCTATTCGCCATAATTGCCCCTCCTTTTAGACTTTTAGAGGCGATTTCAATCATTAAGAAAATTTAATCTTCCTGCAACGTCCTGTAGAGGTCCGCTCCTTTATAATTCCCGCATAAGTACCTACGCGAGAATTTGTATTTTGACCATTCTGCACGCTGTCGGTTGTAGTGTTTTCCCACCAAAAGTATTTCGTATTATTGGGATACTCAGCCTACTTTTCAGCCTTGTTTCCTGTGCTTCAGGGGACTTTAGCACCGACAGGTCTTCCCCGAACCTCCCACCAGAATGGAGTAGAGACTTTACTTCCGGAGAGGTTTCTGTCGAATGGCTGTCGCCTTTCGGTGATGAGATCTTGTCACGGTTGGTTAACTGTGCGTTGGAAAGTAACTATATGTTAAAGACTGAGGAAGCATATCTGGAGGAAGCATTCCAGGAACTCCTGATTGCGAAATCGACAGCACTACCCGTTGCAGCATTGTTCCTTTCCAGGTCCAGAGGGAGAGTTCAGGACAGCGGTCAGGGTCATTCCACCATAAGTTCTCCAATTGACCTGAACCTCAGCGTGAATTGGGAAATGGATCTGTGGGGACAGTTGAGTGATATTCAACAAGCTGCCCAATTGTACTATGCCGCTCAACAAGCCCGATACGAGTCCGCAAAACGACGGGTCATATCGGACACGACATCTACCTATTTCAGTGCGATCGAGGCAGTAGAACTGCTCAACCTGGCACAAAGGCGCCTGGGGAATGCTAATGAATCTTTTGAAATCGTTAATCAAGGCTACTTGTTAGGGATCAATGATGCACTTGATCTGTATCTTGCACAGTCTGTAGTCGAGACCAATGAATCACAACTGGCTGAGCGTCAGCAGCTTCTTCTAGAGAGAATCGCACAATTGCAGCTCAATCTAGGGCTCTATCCAGATGGCAACATGGAATTAGGATCAAATTTACCTGTCATAAGTGCGCCTACGTCGACAGGAATTCCTTCGGAGTTGCTGACCAACAGGCCGGATCTGCAGCTGGTATGGTTACAACTGCTTACTGCTGACGTGGAATCGGCAATTGCTCACAAGAATCGTTTTCCTGTTTTAACTCTTACCGCCAACATAGGGCTGGCCTCGAGAAACCCGCCAGATCTTAGTAACAGTGAATCCTTGCTGTGGTCGCTGGCAGGTGGCGTGATTCAACCGATATTTGAAGGGGGCCGGCTGCGGGCTCTTGAGAAGCAGGCTGATGCAAGAATTACTCAAGCTGAAAACATCTACCTGGATACTGTGAACGGAGCCATAGCGGAAGTCGAAAATGCGCTTTCGGATCGCAGGTCACTTGGGCAAAGTTTCGAATCAGCCCTTAATGCCGAATCAAGTGCGGATGCTGCCCTTACCCTGGCTCTCGAGCAGTATCAGCGCGGTCTTATTCAATACATCACTGTTCTGGGGTCACAGCAGCGCGCCTTTGACGCTGCCACTACCGTGATTCAGCTCAGGAACCTGCTTCTTCAAAACCGGATTCAACTACAGCTGGCGCTGGGAGTGCCTCTATGAAGTCCATATTGACCCGTATCAGCGCATTGCTGGTTCTATCGGGATTTATTGCAGTTTCATTTGCACTCTGGTTTTTTCGCCCGGATGTAGCAACGGAGACTGAACCGGAAACCGCTTCCATTGCTGTGGATACATCAGTAGTAAGGGGTCAGCCCTATTCCGTGATCCTTGGAAGCTATGGGCTGATTCGACCCACTGTGGCCAGTTCATTATCTGCCCAGGTCTCCGGTGAGATCGTTAATGTTAATCCCAATATTCGTAACGGTGGCGTTTTTCAAATTGGCGATGTTCTGTTTGAAATTGATCCCGTGGATTATGAGGCCAATGTAGACATAGCTGCCGCTGCATTGTCAGATGGAGAACAAGTGCTTGCTGAAGCAGAAGCCAGAACCAACCAAGCGAGCCAGGATTGGGTCAGATTGGGAAATTCCGGCGATCCTCCCCCGTTAGTACTTCGGCTTCCTCATCTAAAGGCAGCAGAAGCGCGGGTCCGAGCTGCTTCGGCGGAACTCAGGAAAGCGGAGGTAGAGCTACAGCGAACCCGCATAGTTGCCCCCTACGACGGCAGAGCATTGGAGAAACTTGTGGACGTGGGCCAGGTAGTCTCCAGCGGCACACCACTGGCGGAGATCTATTCCATAGAGTCCGTTGAAATCAGATTGCCACTGAGAAATTCCGATCTACAGTTTATCGATCTGCCGGAGTCGTTGTATCCATCGTCCAGCCTGATTGAATCTCATACTGTAACTTTACAATCAGAACTCGACAGCGCAGTAAGTTGGCCGGCTGATTTAGTTCGCACTGAAAGCGCAATAGATGAGGCAGCACGGCAGCTACATGTGATCGCTGAGATCAGGAATCCGTTTGCAGTGGAAACAGATGGTGGGCCAGCGTTAAAAATATTCCAATACGTTACCGCTGAAATTCAAGGCAGGATAGTTCCGGATGCCATCGTGGTGCCTGTGTCTGCTATCTACCAGAACAGTTTTGTCTATGTTGCCGAAGGGGATTATTTGCAGCTTCGCGAAGTTGATATCGCCTGGCAGAATGGTGAGGAGGCCATCATTGCTAGTGGATTGTCGGAAGGTGATGAGCTCATATTGACACTATTGGGTCAGGTAACTTCAGGTATTGGCATTGAGCGTACCAACTCACTTATTCCCGAGGATGATGAAGAGCAGGGGATAGACAGCCGATGATTGCCTGGTTTGCAAAAAATTCAGTCGCTGCAAATCTACTGATGTGGGCAATAATAATCGGTGGAGTTACATCGATTGTGTCCGGTATTACGCTGGAAGCGTTTCCGCCTGAGAAAGTCCGCACCGTCGATGTGTCGGTAACCCTGATCGGTGCCACTCCGGAAGACATGGAACTGGGAGTAGCGACGAGGATAGAACAGGCTGTCAGAGGCCTGGAAGGGATCGACAGAATTATTTCCCGCTCCTCCGAGGGTAATGTGACTGTCCAGATAGAAGCGCAGACAGGTTATGATCCCAGGCTTCTCCTGGATGATGTCAAGGCGCGTGTTGATGCGATTAACACATTACCGGAGGAAGCAGAGAAGCCGGTCATCGGATTAGCAATCGACTCCTATGAAACCATTGCCGTTCTGGTATCCGGGCGACAGACTGAAACAGAAATTCGCCAATATGCGGAACTGATCAGGCTCGACCTTCTGCGCCTGGATGGGATTACTCATGTAGAGCTCGAATCAGCTCGCCCCTTCGAAATTGCCATCGAAGTGAAACCTGATCGGTTGAGAGAATTCGACATTGCCATTGAAGACATCGCGGAAGCCGTCAGTAGAAGTTCGCTCGATATATCGGCAGGTAATATCAGGGCTGCTGGCGGCGACATCCTCATTCGATCCCAGGGGCAGGCGTACCGGCAGCACGAGTTCGACTCGATCGTTGTAAAAACCACTGCCGAAGGGACCCTCATTACAGTGGCTGATGTGGCCGTCGTGCATGATGGCTTCGAAGAGCTTGGTGTAATAACCCGCCTTAACGGTAATCATGCAGCAATCGTTGCTGTGCTCAGGGTCGGTGATCAGAATGCAATCGATATCGCTCAGAAAGTTAAGTCATACATAGAAGAAAGAAGAAGCAGCCTGCCTCGCGGCATGCAGCTCGAAATCTGGGACGATGAATCTGAGGCGATTGCCGATTCACTCAATATCATGCTATCCAGCGCTGTACAGGGAAGTCTGCTCGTTATTCTGCTCTTGTCATTGTTCCTTAAACCACAGGTCGCCGCCTGGGTATTCTTGGGAATTCCAATCAGCTTTATAGGTGCGTTTGCAGCACTTTACTGGTTCGGGATCACCCTGAACCTCATGAGCTCATTCGGATTTATTCTCGTGCTGGGCATCGTCGTAGATGATGCCATAGTCACAGGAGAGAATGTTTACTCTCATTTAGTTGAAGGAAAAGACGGCACAGTGGCCGCTGTTGAGGGAACCAGGGAAGTCGCCACACCTGTTACTTTTGGTATACTAACAACTATCGCCGCGTTTACACCATTAGCATTGATCGAGGGCCCAGTGGGCGAATTGTTTCAGCCTATAGCCCTGGTGGTCATTCCCGTGCTGATTTTGTCGCTTATAGAGTCCAAATTGGTGCTGCCGGCCCACCTTAAGAATATTTCCGTTAGCAAACCTTCGAGCAAAACCAGATTTTCGACCTGGCAACGAAGTTTCGCCGAGAAGTATGAACAGGCCATCAACGACTATTACAACCCTATTCTCAGCCGGGCCTTGTCGAATCGATACACTGTAGTTGCGGCATTTTCAGGAATGTTACTTGTTACAGCGGTTATCGTGGCAGGCGGGTGGGTGCGCTGGGTATTCATTCCTGAGAATGATGCCGAAACCGTTTCCGCCTCAATACAGATGCCGGCAGGAACCCCGTTTGAACTTACTGACCACCACGTCATCCGAATAGCAGATGCTGCGGAGCAGTTAAAACAGATTTATGGGAACCCAGTGACCGGTGAAAGCCTGATCACCAATATCATCTCCACCACTGGTACTGCAGGCGAACAATCCCGACCCAACTTCGGTGAGGTTCAGTTTGAACTAGTACCGCGTGAAGAGAGGGTTGGTCAGGTGACCACGGCCGAGTTCGCCAATGAGTGGCGGGAGGTGGTCGGCCCCATAGTCGGTGCAGAAAGCGTTCAGTTTCGCACTGATTTTTTCAGCCCTGGCTCTCCTGTTGATGTGCAAATGTCTGGCAATTCGTTAGAACGGTTGGAGTCG
>DMJN01000323.1 GCA_003451715.1 Gammaproteobacteria bacterium
GCGAATGGTGATGAAGCCATAGAACTGATGATAGATGGCATCGCCGATGCCTTAGAGGGTGAATCGATCCCAGATCACCGCTCGGTAATTATTCATGCGCAGCTCATTCGAGCAGATCAACTTGACCGCGTTAAGGAATTGGGAATCATTCCTTCCTATTACTCGGCACATCCATTTTTCTGGGGCGGCTGGCATCGATTGAGTTTCGGTGACGATCGCGCCAGCTTCATCAGTCCGGTAAGGGCTACTGTTAATCGCGGTATTCCTTTTACGATTCATAATGACGCACCTATCGTGCCACCGGATATGATGCGGCTCGTTTCTATCACGGTTAATCGACAAACCCGCAGTGGCTATATACTCGGTCCCGAGCAGCGCGCAACACCCCTGGAAGCACTCTATGCCATCACTCAAGGCGCCGCCTACCAGTATTTCGAGGAAGATGAGAAAGGCAGTATCACTCCCGGTAAACGCGCCGATCTGGTTATACTGGAAGACAATCCGCTAACAACAGATCCAGCGGAGCTTGCCAACATAGCAATAGAAGCAACTTATGCACGTGGTAAATTGGTATTTAGAAGAGAACTAAACTGAAGATGGAGTAGGGCATGAAAGTCGCATTTATTGGATTGGGTGTCATGGGTTATCCAATGGCAGGGCATGTTAAAAATGCCGGAATGGATGTGTGCGTGTACAACCGCACTACAGAAAAGGCTGCGCAGTGGTGTGAGGAGTATAGGGGTGACATGGCACCTTCGCCTGCCGAAGCAGCCGTTGGCTGTGACGTGGTATTGGTGTGCGTCGGCAATGACAACGATGTCAGGCAAGTCATTCAGGGTGAGACAGGCGCTCTGGCCGGGATGAGACAGGGAGCGATCCTGGTGGATCATACTACCGCCTCGGCCAGCCTGGCTCGAGAGCTATACAGTGAAGCTCAAGAGCAGGGTAAACAGTTTCTGGATGCGCCGGTCTCCGGTGGACAGGCGGGTGCCGAAAATGGCGCGTTAACGGTAATGATTGGTGGTGATCAGGCAAGCTATGCTGCCGCCAGGCCTATCATCGATACCTATTCTAAGTTTAACAAGTTATTGGGTGCCGCCGGCAGTGGGCAGCTGGCCAAGATGTGCAACCAGATTTGTATCGCCGGAGTTGTAGAAGGACTTGCCGAGGCATTGAATTTCGGAGTCAGGGCAGGACTCGACGGTGAAGATCTAATCGAGACTATTTCCAAAGGTGCGGCGGGATCCTGGCAAATGGATAACCGCTACAAGACCATGTTGGCCGATGAGTACGAGTTCGGATTTGCCGTCGACTGGATGCGCAAGGACCTGGGCATTGCGCTGGAAGAAGCGAAGAGCAATGGTGCCGAGCTCCCTGTCGCCGAATTGGTGGATAGCTTCTACGCTGAAATTCAGGAGATGGGCGGAAACCGGTGGGATACCTCCAGCTTGCTGAGGCGTTTCACAAAGCACTGAGAGAATCCAATCAGGGAGCCGAAGCTGCGCAGGGCGATTTGAAGATTGCCTTTTGGCAGGCACTTTTTAAGTCCTGCAAACCGTCTGCTGGAGCGGACTCCCCATCCGGAAAGCCACCCATTGATCGGCCAATAGCCCGCAATTGGTCCCGTTTCTATTGATTATTAGCGCCCAAACCACTAACTTATACGGTTCGCACACCGTCCCACAGGAAGTACCAATGAAGAGCAGATTTTTACCTATTATTTTGGTAGTTGCGGCATATTGTGGAATCGCTACAGCACAGTCAGATAGCGACTACCAGGTGCCACGTACAGAGTGGGGTCAACCCGATCTGCAGGGTGTCTGGAACTTCAGCTCCAACACACCCATGCAGCGCCCGCAACGCTATGGCACCCAGGAATTTCTGACTGCCGAGCAAATTGAAGAAGCCATCGAGCGGCAGGAAAAGAACGCGGCAACGGCAGATGCAGCAGCGGCTCGCCTGGTGATAAACCCCGAGGCGCCCCCCGTTACCAATAACCCGGGTGGTTATAACGATTTCTGGTTTGAAAACAGAGGCATAGGCGATACGGTGCGCACGTCCCATATCATCTATCCGGAAAATGGTCGGGAACCTGCAACCGTGGAAGGCGCGAAGCGTCAATTTGGTGGTCTTGGACCGGACATTCCCGGCGAGCGACCCGTGCGTTACGTTGTAGGCGGCATCGCTAAAGATGGACCTGAGGATCGTGGCCTTTCTTCACGCTGCATCGTCGGATTCAATTCCGGCCCTCCGTTTGTCCCCAGCCTGTACAACAACAATATGCAGATTTTTCAGAACAAAGATACTGCGGTAATCATGACCGAGATGATTCACGATGCACGAATTGTCCCCCTGGTGGACAAGCCCGCATTGAACGACGACATTCGCCTCTGGTCAGGTGATTCACGAGGTTACTGGGATGGTGATACCCTGGTTGTGGAGACAAAAAACTTTAATGGCCTGCGTCAGAGCTGGGGCTCTGTTGGGCATAATTACGATGCCGTGCTGACCGAGAAGTTCACACGAATGGCATTCGGTACAGTCAACTATGAATTTACTGTCGATGATCCTTCTACATTTACCGACAAAATCACGGCTATAGTTCCTATGACCAAGGTTGCGGGGCAGATCTATGAGTATGCCTGTCATGAAGGCAACTACGGTATGTTTAATATTCTTCGCGGTAAACGTGTGGAAGAACGCATGGAGGCTGAAGGCAGCAATTAGTAAATGCTGAATGAAGCCAATAGCGGCCCGCTTGGTCCGTTCAGGGGTTCTTCTTTGGAAGAAATGATTAGTCAGTTTGAAGCAATAAAAATGAAATCGAAGTAAGGGTAAGCAATGAAAAACACAGTCTATAAAATAATTTCCATCACCTGTCTGCTCATGTTTGCGGGTTCTACAATTGCCCAGCTTGATGAGTTCCCACGTACACCGGATGGCAAGCCAGATTTCAGTGGTATCTGGCAAGCCATGACCAATGCACACTATGACATTGAACCCCATGCGGCAGCCTATGGGCCATATCCGCGAGAAATGGGTGCGCTGTCTGCTATCCCGGCCAGTCTCGGTGTTGTTGAAGGGGGTCGTATTCCCTATAACGAGCAGGCGCTGCGCCAACGCGATGCAAACCGAGTGGATGCAATCACAAAAGATCCGCTGGCCAAGTGTTATATGCCCGGTATTCCTCGTGCGAATTACCTGCCGTTTCCCTTTCAGATAGTGCAATCCAGGGATGTAATCCTGATTGCCTACGAGGTGGCGGAGTCCAATCGTATTCTTTATGTTGATCAGCCCGAATTGGAATCACAGGTCGATGCCTGGATGGGCCACTCCAATGCCCATTGGGAAGGCGACACGCTGGTGGTACTTGTAACCGGTCAGATTCCCGATAGCTGGCTGGACCGGGCGGGTAATCATCATAGCTGGGAGATGGTGGTCGAGGAACGCTGGACCCCTGCCGGACCCAATCATGTTAACTACTCAGCGACAATCACCGATCCGAATACCTTTACTCAACCCTGGACGGTGAATTTTCCGGTGTATCGTCACATCGGCGAGAACATGCAGCTACTGGAATTCAAATGTGTAGAGTTTGCGGAGGAGTATCTGTATGGCGAATGGCGTAAGGAAGGCACGCCAATCGGCAATCCGCGTCAGTAAGCTTTGGATTGAAAACAAAAGGCCAGTGTCGAAAGACGCGGGCCTTTTTCGTTGTGGCTGACATGTAGAGTATTTTCGTGCCATTGTTCCAGTCACTGAAAGCTGGCTACCTGTTGCAGGCTTTTTCTGGAAATCGCCGGCACTCGCGCGTTCTCATCGGGATAACCTGCTACCAGCACCATCAAGGGTTTCTCTGAGGCGGGTCGGCCGAGAATCTGGTTCAGAAATTTCATTGGGCTGGGCGTGTGGGTCAGGGTAGCCAGCCCGGCATTGTGTAGAGCGGCGATCAGCAGTCCGCTGGCAATGCTTGCGGATTCAGTAACGAAATAGTTCTTCAGCTGCTTGCCGTTCTCATCCAGGCAATATTTCTGGGCAAAGATCACAATCAGGTAAGCAGCCGTTTCGAGGAAGGGCTTGTTGGAATCGGTACCCAGTGGTGCGAGGGCATCGAGCCAATCCTGTGGCGCCCGATTCTCATAAAATTCCTGCTCTTCGATCTCGGCGGCTTCACGAATTTGTTTCTTTATTGCCGGACTACTGACCACTGCAAAATGCCAGGGTTGTCGATTGGCGCCACTGGGAGCGCTGTTGGCGGTTAGCAGACAGTTCTCGATTATCTGCTTCGGCACCGCCCGGTCGGAGAAATCTCTCACAGTGCGGCGGTTCTGCATCAATTGCTCAAAGGAGTGTGATCGTGACAACATTTCTGCTTCGTCCCGTTCCTGAAAATTGAGGTCTATGGTGTCCATCTACTGTTTCCTTGTTCTTTAACTTGCACTTGAGCGATAGGTGGATTAGATGATGTCTTTTATACTCAGTGTCCCGTCCGTGTACAACACTTATCTCTCACCTGAAGGTATGGAGTGAATTTGAAAAAACCGCTAGTCTAGGAGTGTCTACCAGAGGACTGGTAAATCACCAAAATGGAAGTCTGTTCTACTTTTGGGAAATTCTGTAAATCGCTCAACAAGAGATGCCTATGAAATCGCCAGCAGTTTCCACCCCATCACTCATCGTGGTTGTTCTCGTTGCATTGTGCTTCGGCATACCGCTATCGGCACAGCAGGAGTTTGTTTATTGGCCAGACTCTGATTACGATCCATCGATTCCTACCATAGAGGAAGTACTTGGATATGCGCCGGGCGAACAAATCACCTGGCATAAAGATGCCATCCGATATTTCGAAGCGCTCGCTGCTGCTGCGCCGGACCGTATGATCATTACGGAGTACGCGCGCTCGTGGGAGAATCGTGAACTCATTTATGCCGTTTTATCTGCAGCGACAAACATTAGCAACCTGGAAAACATCAAGGCTGGCATGCAGAGCCTCGCCAATCCTGAGTCCACCGATGCCAACGCTGCTGAACGCATCATCGGCTCACAACCCGCCGTGACCTGGTTGTCCTATGGTGTGCATGGCAACGAGATATCATCCACCGATGCTGCCATGCTGACGGCTTATCACTTGCTGGCTTCCCGTGGCGATGATCGAATAGCCGATATCATGGACGACACCTTGGTCGTAATCGATCCAATGCAAAATCCTGACGGTAGGGATCGTTTTATTCACAGCTTTGAACAGGCGGAGGGTCTGGTTGCCGATTCTGATCGCCTGGCAGCAGAACACGATGAGCCCTGGCCTGGCGGAAGAACCAATCATTACCTGTTTGATATGAACAGGGACTGGTTTATACAGACCCAGCCGGAAACCCAGGGCCGTACCCGCGCCATGCTGGAGTTCTATCCCGTTGCCTATGTAGATGCTCATGAGATGGGCTCCGATGGAACTTACTTCTTCGCGCCGGAGGCAATTCCTTACAATCCTCACCTGGCGGAAAACCAACGCGTTAGCCTGGCGTTATTCGGTCGTAACAATGCGCGTTACTTCGATCAATTTGGTTTTGACTATTTTACACGTGAAGTCTATGACGCCTTCTACCCGGGCTATGGGGCAAGCTGGCCTTCCTATTTTGGAAGCATCGCGATGACTTATGAGCAGGCATCTACACGAGGACTGGTATTTCGGCAGTACGATGGCAATGACCTGCACTACCGTTATACAGTGCGCAATCATTTTGTCACGTCGCTGGCGACAGCCGAGACAGTGCAGGTGAATCGGCAAAAATTTCTCGAAGACTTTTACAGTTATAGAGTAACTGCCATAGAAGAAGGAGAAGACGAAGACGTTCGTGCCTATATCTTCCCAACCCAAAATGACCAGGCGGCCGCTGACAAGATGGCTGGCCTGCTGAGCCGCCAGGATGTGCGAGTACTCAAGGCAGTCGATGCTTTTTCAGCCTGCGGCGAAGATTACAGTGCGGGCAGCTATGTTATTCGCAGCGATCAGCCGGCGAAACGATTTCTTCGCACTTTATTGGATGTCGATGTGTCTATGGAGGAAGACTTTCTGGCAGAGCAAGAACGCAGACGCGCCGAGAACCTACCCGATGAGATTTATGACGTAACAGCCTGGTCACTGCCGCTGATGTTCAATATCGAGATGGATACCTGCAACCGGGTGCCCTCCGGTGAATTCGAACTGGCCGGTACTGAGTTGGTGTTGCCTGGCTCGGTCGCCGGAGGCCAGGCGAGCGTTGCCTATATCGTTCCCTGGGGAGAGGCCAGTGCAGTACGATTCCTGGCGGTTGCACTTCGCACGGGGCTCTCTGTAAAAAGCAACGACAAGGCGTTTACCAATGTTGGCAACCAGTATCCTGCTGGCACACTAATTCTCGATGTAGCGGATAACCCGCAAGACCTGTTCGAGAGAGTAACAGAACTCGCAATGGAAACCGGGGCGGATGTAGTGTCCGTCAATGACAGTTGGGTAACGGATGGCCCCAGTTTTGGAAGTGCCAATGTGGTCAGGTTCAATACTCCGCGGATTGCCATGGCCTGGGACCGGCCTACTGCGGCATACAGCGCGGGTAACACGCGCTTCGTTATCGAACGTCAGTTTGATTTTCCGGTTACGCCTATTCGCGTCGATCGCTTGCGCACGGCCGATCTCAATCGCTACCAGGTACTAATCCTGCCTTTGATGAGTGGCCCCGGTTACGAGACTGCATTGGGGGAGGCGGGTATCGAAAACCTGCAGGGCTGGGTGCAACGCGGTGGAGTAATAATCGGCCTCGGTAACGCGACCCGCTTCCTGGCAGATCCGGATGTCGATCTGCTTTCGGTGCGCCGTGAACAGGCGGTGGTTGAGGTAGAAGATGCTGACACTGAAGCTGAGGATGAAGATGAGGCAACTGTAAAAGGGCAATACCTCACTGAACTTGAGGAGTACCAGGACCAGATCGTGGCATTGGAGGATGATCCGGATGCCGTCGCCGGCGTCCTGGTGCGAGCCGATGTACACCCGGAACACTGGCTCAGCGCAGGCGTTGCGCCAGTTCTCAATGTGCTGGTGCGGGGCACGGATGTGTATACCCCGATCCGTATCAACGATGGGGTAAATGTGGTGCGCTTCCAGGGACCGGATGATTTGCTTGCCAGTGGTTATATCTGGGATGAGAATCGGCGCCAGTTAGCATACAAACCATTTGTTATCCAACAGTCTCAGGGAGCGGGGGAGGTAATCGCCTTCACCCAGGATCCCACGGTACGGGCCTATCTCGATGGACTTAATGTGATACTGATGAATGCAATATTCAGAGGCTCGGCACATGCCAGGCCAAGCCGCTAGCAGCATACTTGAATTTAGCGAGCTGTAAGTAAAATGTAAGAGAGTATGGCAGGGACTGAAGTCCCTGCCTTTTTTGCAGCGAAAGCTTATCGCTCTATTGTGAATAGACCATCCACAGTATTGAATTGATCGAGTGAATCGATCAATTCGAAACCACCCACGAATGCCTCTCCCTGGTCTCCAGTAAATGCCCCGCCGAGGCTGGCATCTATTGCATTACTGATGATTCCGGAAGAATCTATCAGCTGTCCGCCGATGGCGTTCAGATCAACATTGCCTCCCTGTACCGAACCATCTGTACCCCGTCAGCACCTATGGAACAGATATAGCACGGGTTTAAAGGAGAGTTTTTGTTCATCCTAACGTGAGGAGTTGAGATGAAACAGAAACAAGCAGAACGACCCGCATCGTCAGAACGGATCATTCGTGACATCAAGCGCAAGACGCGTAAGCAATACAGTGCG